>NZ_BAABCY010000101.1:0-1008 GCF_039539345.1 Snuella lapsa
TTGTTTTTTGCCTTGCATATACTAAAATACGAAATTTCTTTCTTATATTCGAGTTGTGCAACAGGCACAAAGTATATAAAAAATAAAGGCGAAGTTGTCAGCCTAAAATTCGGCAACAAAAAAACCGCAACGTAAAAACCGAAAAGTCAAAGACCTAAAACCCCTTTACTTTTCATATTCGAACCGTTAGCGGTTATTAAAAAGAAGCCAAATATAGTACAAATGATTAAAGGATTTAAATGAAAATACAAAACATGAAGGTTATAGGACTGTTCTTAATACTATTAACTACCTTAGCATGTAGTCAAAACTCAAGACAAAGTAGTAGTATAGAAATTAAGGCAATACAGAATGGACAATTAAACATCAAAGTCGAAATTGAAAAATGGAAACAAGAATTAATGCAAGCCAAGCAGATTGGAAGCCCTTGTTATTTTAGAAAAACTCTTGATTCTTTAGATTATATTAATTGGTATAAAGAGAATCCAAATCAAGAAGACGGATTACCTTTTGATGATTCTGAATATAAATTAGTACGTCAAGATTTTGATAGTGATAAAAAAGATGACCTCCTGATTTACTTTCTGGCAGAAAATTGTACAGGACATAACGGAGGTACTAAAACTTTTACTAAAATTATTTATTCTAACGGTAAAGTTAAGTCCGATTTGATGGATGATATAATTCGTGCTATCGTAAGAGAATATGATAATAAAAGAATATCAAATAATCTTAAAGAAATAACTGATAGCTACCTAAAAACAACAACGACTATTTCTTATGGATATGGAAATTATGTGTTTGGAGACTTTAGGTTATATGCAAAAGATGATGCACATTGCTGTCCATCCTTTGAAGGACGATACAGTTATAACCTTAAAGAGAACAGAATAAATATCAGGTTATTTCAGGAAATATTACTTAAATAAAACAACCGCTAATAACTAAGTGTTCGTGTGGTCGGTACGGCCAAACATGAACACCGTGTTGACTGAACCGGTTTTGGTC
>NZ_BAABCY010000102.1:0-31972 GCF_039539345.1 Snuella lapsa
AATTTATTTTAAGGTTATTAGCGTTTTATTTGTTGTTTTTGAATCCGGCCCCACATAAATTTCAAACACCCCAGGTTCGATCATTTGATGGCCTTCATTATCGGTTATAGCCAGGTCTTCCCTGGTAATTTCGAAAGTCACTGTTTTAGAGGCACCTGCTTTCAGGAATAGTTTCTTAAATCGCTTTAACGTTCTTAACGGCGTCGCTACACTTGCTTCCTTATCCCTGATATACAATTGTACTACCGTCTCTCCATCAAATGTGCCATTATTACTAACAGTAACATGCACCTTGTTTGACATGGCTTGCGTCATGACTGACGTATCCAATTGAGGTTTGGAAAAGGAAAAATTGGTAAAACTCAATCCATAGCCAAAGGGATACAAAACATCGCCGTTAAAATAACGATAGGTACGTCCGCTCATATGATAATCCTCGAAGGGAGGTAAATCTGCTACCGATTTATAGAATGTTACAGGTAGTTTCCCCGAGGGGTTATAATCTCCAAAGAGCACGTCGGCGACCGCCTGTCCTCCTCCCTGCCCCGGATACCATGCATTTAAAATGGCCGGCAAATGGTCCTGTTCCCAGTTAATAGCCATGGCACTTCCTGTAGTGAGTACCAATATAACAGGCTTTCCTAGTTTATGTAAGGCCTTCAATAGTTCACCCTGAGGCTTAGGTAACTGTAAATTGGTTCGGTCTCCTTTGGAAAAGCCATCTATGGCTACCGGCATTTCCTCGCCTTCCAATCGGGAAGTAATCCCTCCCACATAAACAATAGCATCACTCTCTGCTGCTTTCCGAAACATGTAATCTTTACCCTGTAGGTGTTCTGTATTCCAAACTAGTTGAATGGATGCCATCCATTCGTTTGTACATTTATACTCCAAACGGATGTTGTATTCCTTACCTTTTTTAACCTGAATAGTTTGAGATAACACACTGTTACCATTTCCGCCAGCTCCATTTAGTAGCTCCTTATCATCAACAAACAGTTTAAAAGAACCTCCGCTTTCCATAACACCCAATCCTACTTCTCCCGAAAAATCTGGTTTTAAAATTCCTGTATACTTGATAGAGAAGTGCCCCGGTTTTAAAATATCAATAGGCGCCGCACCTCCCCATTCAAAATCAATATAGTTCTCCGTTTCTGTCTTTACAGGCGCTCCGGACAGATCGCTATTGTTATAATAAGCGGCCGTAATCTTACCGGTAAAGAAATCTTGATCGATAACATTAAAAACAGGTGCATTGTCTACAAGATTGGTTCCTTTAAAATAATGCACTTTGGTCGATCTGGATACTTTGTCCTTAATACCTTCCAAAATGGTTTTTGAATAGGTAGGCGTACCAAAGTAATTGCCCAACATAAAATGCCGATCGTTAGCATTGGGTCCAATAACCGCAATACTCTTTATTTTTTTTGAAAGCGGCAGGGTTTGTCCCTCATTCTTTAACAACACCAGGGACTCCCTGGCCGTTTTTAATGCGAGTTCCTGATGTGCCTTTGCCTCAATGTAATCATCCGTTAATTCCGTAAAAGGCATATCAGCAGGAGGGTTTAGCAATCCTAACTTTATACGTGCGGTAAACAGGCGTTTAACAGCCTGGTCAATCTTTTCTTCGGAAACCAACCCCTGCTCTACGGCTTTCACCAAATGGGAATAGGAAGACCCGCAATTAAGGTCGCAGCCAGCCATTAGGGCTAATGCAGAAGCCTCTTCGGCCGTTGGTACGATCTTATGATGCTTATAAACATCTGAAACTGCTCCACAATCGGACACCACATAACCTTCAAATCCCCAGCGCTCCCGTAAAATATCATTCAATAATAACTTACTGGCTGTAGCCGAAGCGCCCAGATACCTGTTATAGGCAGACATGACTGAAAAGGCCTTCCCTTCTGTTACAGTTGCTTTAAATGCGGGTAGGTAAGTATCGTACAAATCTCTTTTGGTGGTATAGGCATCAAAACTGTGCCTGTTATATTCTGGTCCGCTATGTACAGCATAGTGCTTTGGTGTGGCAACAACCTTTAAATAATCAGGATCGTTACCTTGCAAACCTTTTACAAAAGCAACGCCCATCCGGGAGGTAAGATAGGGGTCTTCACCATAAGTCTCTTGTCCGCGTCCCCACCTGGGGTCTCTGAAAATATTGATATTCGGCGTCCACATGGTGAGTCCCTGGTAACGTCCCCGCTGTCCTAATTGTATGCTATGGTTAAATTTTGCTCTTGCTTCGGTGCTTATAACATTTGCAACATCATGTATTAGATCGTCATTAAAGGTGGCGGCCATACCAATAGCCTGAGGAAAGGATGTTGCGGCTCCTGCTCTTGCCACACCGTGTAAACATTCGTTCCACCAATTATATTCCCGAATACCTAACCTGTTAATAGCCGGAGCTACATCCTGCATCTGGGCCACTTTTTCGGCCAAAGACAAACGGGAAACAATATCGTTGACCCTGGTTTCGACATCCAGATCAGAATTTTGAAAAGGAAAGTCCGTTTGCTGCCCTATTAATAAGGTTGGTACGCTAAATAACAGGGTTAGTATGTTTCTTTTAATACGATCTTTAAAACGCATGATCTTTGATCTTTAATTTTTATTAATTATTCTTTGGTTGGTTTCCCATAACAATTTTTAACGTACTGCCTGCTTTAATAGCGTCGTGTTTAAAAACTAAAGCCTCTTGTTTAATATCATTGATATAAAACGTCTGTACATATTTATTGTCAGGACTGTTGTTCTCTGCAATAATGGTAAAGGTCTTACCAGATTTCAATGGTATCTCGACTTTATCAAATAATGGTCGTCCAATAGTATATTCAGGATTTCCAGGCGTTACCTGATAAAATCCCATAGCATTTAAAACATACCAGGCCGACATTTGTCCGCAATCCTCATTACCAATAATACCTTCGGGAGTTGGTGTATAAAACTCCTTGAGAATTTGATCGACGAGTCTTTGGGTTTTCCAGGGTTGTCCTGCCTGGGAATAGAAATACGCTATATGGTGACTGGGTTCATTTCCATGTGCATATTGTCCTATTAGCCCGGTGATATCGCTACTGGCATCTTCACCTTCAATTTCGGATGAGGTTGTAAACAAAGTATCCAACTTTTGAGAAAACACTTCCTTACTTCCGTAAAGGTCAATCAACCCTTTAACATCGTGCGGTACAAACCATGTCCATTGCCAGGCATTACCTTCTACATAGGCAGCTCTTTCATGGCTTGAGTATTTAGGATTAAACGGACTTACCCAGGATCCGTCTTCATTCTTGCCTCTCATAAATCCGGTTTCCTTGTCAAAATAATGGATATAGTTTTTAGCGCGCTCTTTAAAAACACTCACCAAAGAGTCGTTATTATTTTGCCTGGCTATTTCGGCAATACACCAATCGTAATAGGCCATTTCCAATCCAAATGAAACCGACTTAATGATCTTATCGGCCGGAATGAGCTTGTTTTCATTCACATACTTATTATAAAGAGGCATCAGGCCTTTTTTTCGTTCGTTCGTTGTGTTTTCCACCAACCAGGGCTTATAGGACGCACTATTAAGCGCGGCTTCCAGTGCCAGGGCCTTATCAATTCCGGGAAGGTCTTTTGCCAAAGCATCGGCAATATTGGCTACTGCTGGGTAACCAACCATGGTGGCTGTGTAATTGGATGCCAAAGGCCACATAGGCAAAAAGTCGCCTTGCTGATATTTTAACAGTAAGTTGTTTACCCATTCTGTCGATCGTTGTTCGTCGATAATGGTCATTAGCGGGTGCAACGCTCTAAAAGTATCCCATAGAGAATACACGGTATAGTTTGGTGCGTCGGAAGATGCCTGATGGATTTTATGGTCCATACCACGATAGCGTCCGTCCACATCCTGATAGATCATTGGGGCGATCATACTATGATACAGCGCTGTATAAAACACCTTCAGATTAGCCGCGTTCTCTGTACTTACCTTAATGGCTTGTAACGCATTATTCCAAACAGCTTCTGAATCTTTCCGAACCTTATCAAAATCCCAATCGGGCAATTCGGTTTCCATATTTAACTGTGCTCCTTTGGTATCTACGGGAGATATACTAACCTTTATCTGTAAAGTTTCATCCTTCTTTAATTCAGCAAAACTTAAGTAGGCATATACATTCTTACCGTTATATGTATCAGCTTCCGGTGCAATTTCCTGATCCACAACGGCCTGATCAAGGGTAAACGGACTGGAAAACTGTGCATAGAAATACACTTTATGGTCATTGGCCCAACCTTTAGAGTGTTTAAGTCCTCTAATGGTTTTATTATCAATTATCTCAAGTTCATTATACACATTACTGTGCCCCCAGGTACGCTGTAAAATATGACCTATATCCAATAGCAATCGCTTCTCATCGTTGCTGCTATATCGGTAACGGTGGATCCCTACTCTATCGGTAGTAGCTAATTCAGCCTGCACCGGGTAATTATTAAAGTTTACAGCATAGTACCCCACCTTGGCTACCTCATCGGTTTTATTGAATGTTGCAATTGGTTTGTCCTTTGTTTCGCCTGTAAAAGGAAGTAATAACACATCGCCCATGTCTCCTATCCCTGTTCCACTTAAATGAGTATGCGAAAACCCGTAAATGGTAGAATCGGCATAATGATATCCGCTGGACGCATCCCATCCATTCAATTTAGTATCGGGACTTAATTGAAGCATCCCATGAGGCCTGACCGGCCCTGGAAAAGTATGCCCGTGAAAACCGGTACCAATAAACGGATCGACATATTGAAGAAGGTTCGCTTGCGCTACTTCCTGTTGATGTTCATCTCTTTTGCAACTAAACATTACAAAGGCGACAAGTATCAATACCAGCATGATTGATACATTAAAGGTTTCTTTAACTCTCTTACTCTTATACATCTTTAATTAATTTTTACTTTACAAAATCCAGCGTTATCATTCTCTTTTCTTTATTTCCGGTTGTTGGAATAATTAACCAACCGGCATCAGAACCATCGATATTATTAATTTTTATGCTATCCCTAGAATTCAATATTTCCTTATTTAGTCTGGAAAGATGCGGTACATAAACAATAGTAGGCTCATCGTCGGTTCCGTTTTCCCGCCATGTCATTGTAAAAGTTTGAGCATCAAAATCATTATAATAATCTAACAATTCTCCTGAGGTATAAACGGGATACGGCCGTATGAGCACTTGTCTAAAATATTCCAAATTTTCACTTCCCGGATCGTAAGACCAATACGCATTTCCAAATTTATTTCTTTCAATTAATGACATCGCATTTTTGGCTACTGGAATAACACTCTCCGAGTTGCCATAAAAAGCCCCCCACTCCCCTAACCAAACAGGCATTTTTAGCTGTTCTCCCTTTTTCTTGATTTGCCCATAAATATACCCTACCCGGTCATTTGAAGCCGATGCTACAGCCTCGGTATCGGTAAGAAGGTCATATCCATGTGGTGCATAAGCCACCAGAGGGTCTGGCTGGCCATCAGGTAAAATGGTTCTTTCTATTGCACTTTTAACACCTGTATTTCCAAAGTAACTATGCTCTAAAAATAAAATGTGGGTGGTATCAACCTCTCGTATGGCATCACTTACTTTCTGACACATCTTTTGTAAAATACGACTTTCAAAATCCTCATTAAGTCCATTTAGCCTGCTTATAACGGCATCGTAATTTTCTTTACTTGACAAAACTTCGAGGGCTTTCTTTCGAGACGATTCGTCCTCCCAATTCGCCAATAACTGTTCTTCCGACAACACTGTGCCCGTAAGCTCATATTGCAATTCGCCATAAGCTTTTAGCAGGGTTTGCATAAACTTAATTCCTAAGGATCCGGGAAAAGGTTCATTCATTATATCGTAACCGACAACTGCTGTATTATTTGCATAGCGTTGGGCCACATGTTTCCAAAGAGCTGCATAATGATCTTGAAGACCAATGCCATCACTGGCCGGTTTATTAGCCCAAAAATTATCGAATGCTGTCTGGACTGCTTCACTCAACATGTAAGCATCACTCCAAACGGCACCCGTAGTATGGGACTTTCCTTCATCTAAAGTAGCCCATTCGGGAGCTCCGTCACTGTATTTTACGGAAAATAAATCCTGATGCATATCTAACACCACAAATATGTTATTAGCTTTTGCCCAAGCTATTATTTGATCGATCTCTTTCAAATATGCTTCATTATACACCCCGGGTTCCGGTTCCAACCGATCCCAAATCATGATAAACCGAATACAGTTTACCCCCCATTTTTTTAAGTTCTTATACAATTCGGGGCCGCTCCTAAATATATACCCCTCCTCTTTATTCTTACTGACTATATTGATTCCATTAAAAACAACTTCTCTCCCCCTATCGTCTAAAAACTTATCCCCTTTTACCGTTATTGCTTCTGGAAAATTTATACTTTCATTTAACGGCGAATTAACTCCACTTTTACAACCTGTAAAAAAGTTAGCGAACAACAGAGAAACCAGAAAAATTAAAATTTTATATCGCATAATTCACGTTTTGCATTTCCTATTTCTTTAGACGTTTATAAACTATAATTTACTTATAAAACCAATAAAAAAATTGCTTATTTCCTTATGATTTCATTATACCTTTCTCTAATGAACTTACCCCAAACCACATAACCTTCTGGTAATAGATGAATGCCATCTCCACTATACAGAGATCTATCCAAATTTCCTTCTGGGTCTGAAAAGGTCTGCTCCATATTGTAATAGAAAACCGAAGTATCATTACCAAGACGGGCAATGCGTTTGTGTATTGCGTTATACTTTTTTCTTCTATCGGAATCTTTATCCAATCCTGTTGGGAGAGGCCCCAATAGGAGCAATTTAGATTTTGGGAAAGCTATTTTAGCCAAGGCTACTACTTTTTCAATACCGCTACTAATTTCATCTGCATTATTAAAGGGAAAATTATTAACACCAATGGTCAAAACAACCATTTTAGGCCTTCCAGTATTGTAATGTCCATGTTCGATACGCCATAGTACATGTTCTGTCCTATCGCCAGAAATACCTGCTGAAATCCATTTTAGATCTTTAAAATGGATGTCGGCTGCGGCCTGTCCTGGTTTGTAAGTTGTTAAAGAACGATCCCCTCCCCATCCTTGCGTAATGGAGTTGCCTACTAATAATAAATCGACCGATTCTGAATTCTGACATAAGGAATCGATATCCTTCATTTGATACCACCAGCCTTTTCCGGGTTTCCACCCTGCTCCTGAGCGATATTCAGATCCAGGTGCCACAACAGTAGCGAAATTAATTTTACGATCAGTAGCTCTTAGCATAAAATCAACAATGGGTGTAGGATTACTTAAACTATGAGGATGGTGTCCAATATCTGGCTTATAGATACTAGTTATATTACCTCCTAACTCTAAAACCTTTTGTTCGAACGGTTTTGTATTTTCATCTATAGGCACTACTGTATCTGCCTCACCACATACATGCATCATAGGGAAACCGCCTTTTGCTATGACTTCAGTTTTATGTATCGGGTTACCATTAAACTGCTCAAGATCGTCCTCGGACGTTATATTATACACCTTTTTAAAGCGTTCCCAATCTGCTTCACTTCCTTTGCCTTGTCCTTTTCCTCCCGGCCAGCTAGTTCCGTCCAATACAGGCGCATCGGCATAAAGGCATGCTACTTTTTCAGGATTCTTTGCTGCCCAGTTATAGATGATAAGCCCACCACGGCTCATACCTTCTAACACAACTTTTTCTGATAGCCCAGCCTTAATCATTAACTCATAAAAGGCATCCCATCGGGCTACTGCTTCCGGAGCACCATACAGGTTGGCTACATCACAGTATGCTATATGAAATCCGCGTTCTAACAACGCAACATCTGTCTGTGGTTCATGCCCCCAAAACCGTGCTCTTAGTACCCATGGATGTCCCTTGGCCACCTGTTTAGGTTGTACTATTTTACAGTCTACACCGTTCCATTTAAAATTGGTTTGCCTGAATCCATAAAAACTATGATCTTGTTTATCTTCTAACTGATCTATCTCAATGTTGAAATGTTCTGAAGTTTCTTGTAATACGGCTTCATAGGCACGCCTTGCCATACGTGTCGCTCCCAACGAAGAAGGATGAATGGTATCTGGTAAAAGATTGGGACTATCAATAAACAACTGATACAAATCTATAACTTCACTATTTGTTTCGTAAGCCACCTTCTGGGTTAACGGGATAATTTTATTTTTTATAACGGGATTCCAAATGCTAGAAGAGTCCTTTAGAAAAGATGGTAATGGGAGTAATAATACCACGCGCACATCTTTGTTCTTTTCTTTAAATGATTGGATAAGTGCTTTATAGTCCTTTTCAAAATCCGATTCCAGATGTATTCTATTCTGTTGCTTGGAATCGTTAGTTCCTAATTTAATAAAAATAATATCTGGATTAAACACTAATGCTTCTTGATAAGCATCGGAATTCCAATATGGATGATCTCCTTTCTTTAAAAGTGTATTCCCACTAACACCAAAATTTTTAACTTGATATGTTTCACCTAGCATGGCTTGCAACTGTTGAGGATAGGCATTCATCTCCCGATTTGCAACCCCCGATCCGAAGGTAATACTATCGCCAACACAAGCTATTTTAATAGGTTCTTCTGAAACTTTACAACTAAAAAACGTAAAAAGGAATGCATATACGACAAAATAGTTTCTCATGGTTTTATGTCTAAATAAAATTTTACTCTATCCAATTATCTGTTTTAAATGCTGAAGCTGGTAATCCCGACGTGTTAAACAAATTTGGCAGGGCATCATCAGAAAAAGCAAAGCGCACAGCCACGGGATCTTTAACCGCTTTGGCAGACACCTCCACTACATTTCCTTTTATTTTTGCCTTGGCTGGATAAAATTTCTTATCGGCTCCTGCAATGTAGAAGGTCTTTAGCTCTCCTTCTTTGGAAACCAGACCACCTTCGACATAATCGAAATGAATGATCGCTTTATTTCTCTTTACTTCCATTCTCTTATAAACTGGTCCGCTGTATACCATATTGCTAACGCCATAGGTTTTAGCCAAGGCCCACAGTGCTAATCGCCTGCCTACTTCCTGCTTGTTTGTTGGGTGAATATTTTTTAGATTTCCAATGTCATTGGTCACTACCATTCCTGTATTGTTTACGGTTTTCATGGTTAGTAACTGTGCGTCCCTTACCAATGCCACCCCTTCTTTAAAATCGTTATATGTATGGGGTGCTATCTGCACAAAATAGAACGGAAACTCCTTATGCCAAGCTGCTCTCCACGATGTGATTAACAGTGGAAGTGATTTATAATAAGACAGTGCATTTTGTCTGTTAGACTCTCCTTGATACCATAAACAACCTGCTATATTAAAGTTTAAAAAAGGATGCACCATACTATTGTAAGTCACAGCTATGTCTCTAGGCCACCAAACATAATCCTTTATTTGAGTAGAAGCCTCTTTTAAATCGGAATGGGCTTCTAATTGTTCTTTTGCTATCCAGGGCTCTATGGGTGTTCCTCCCCAACTGGAATTAATTAAACCAATTGGAACCTCCTCCAATTCATTATGCAGTTCACGTCCAAAAAAATAAGCAACGGAACTAAAATTCTTCATGGTTTCTGGCTGACAAAATTCCCATGTGCCTTGTGAATCATCTTGCTTGTATTCTGATTTTTTCTTATTTACGGAAAACAGTCTTATTTTGGGGTAATTAGCTGCTTTAATTTCTTGTTCGGCATTATCCAAGCCTTTTAATGGTGTCCATTCCATATTGGATTGTCCCGAACAAAACCAAACTTCTCCAATGAGTACATTTTTTAATTCCAACACCTCATGCCCTGTTATGGTAATAGTGTAGGGGCCGCCAGCCTCTGGCGTTGGTAATTGTAATGACCATATCCCTTGATAGGCTGTTGTACTAACAGATTCACTACTCCATGAAGTTGTTACAGTTATCGTTTCTGCTGAATTGGTTGTCCATCCCCATATCGTGGCTTCACTTTGCTGTTGCAATACCATATTATCCGACAAAATAGAAGGCAACCATATTTTGGCATAACTTAGACTTGTAACAGACAGGAAACAAATCAATCCGAGAATTATTTTTTTCATCTTTACTTTTAGGTTAGTTATAAAATAAAAAGCGAGCCACCTGGGTATTACAGGGACTCTTTTATTAATAAATTTACAATTTTGCGTATATCGGCTTTAAATCGAGTTGATCTTCCATTTCCTCCTGCAATTTGATCAAATCACCAAAAAGTGATTTGATCCTGCCTGTATTCGCTTCATCGGAAGCGATATCATGCAACTCCATCGGATCCTTTTTAAGATCATACAGTAATATCTGCTCTGATCTGGGATAGACTATGAGTTTGTAATTATCTTTTCTGATCATCCGTTGAGAGCCTTTTTCGTAAGTACCATAAACGGCCTGGCACTTACTTTCCATTCTTAGGCCTTTGGCTAAATCCAAAAGGCTGTTAAAGGTTATGTAATCTGGTTTTTCTACGCCTGCTATATCCAATGCCGAGGCCATAACATCCTGTAAATACACATCGGCATTTACTTTATTTCCTTTAGGAATATCGGGACCAACCACCATTAAAGGCACTCGCACGCTGTGGTCATACATGTTTTGTTTACCCATAAGTCCGTGTTCCCCAACTGCCAATCCGTGATCGGAGGTAAAGAAGATATAAGTATTTTCTTTTAATCCTCGTTTTTCTAATGCTTCTAAAATATCCCGAATCTGATCGTCCAAATGGGTCGTTAAGGCGTAATATTCTTGCCTGTTTACTTTAACAGCATATTCTGTCCTTGGAAAGGGTGCTAATTTTTCATCTCTTAAATTACGACCAGCTCCCATGGTTTCTGCATAGGGGTATAAAGGCATATAGCTTTCTGGAACGGCTATATTATCCAGACTATACATATCCACATATTCTTTAGGGGATTGCCTTGGGTCATGCGGTGCATTAAAGGCTATATACATAAAGAATGGGGATTGTTTTTGAGCAGCACTGTCAATAAATGAAACGGCATCGTCCTTTACGAGCTCACTCCAATGCTTTCCACCTTTCCAATAGCCGCCGAACTCCTTTTTCCAGGGTTTCCATAGGGTATCATTTTCGTTTTGGGGTCGGTTATACCCTTCGGGTGTATCGAAAGGCATTCCCCGAAGCACATGACCTACATGATTAAATATTTTATCGGGCTTGGCTTCTACGTGCCATTTCCCAGTCATATAGGTTTCGTATCCTTGTGTTTGCATTAATCTGGGCCAGGTCTTATCCAAATCTTCATTCTTCGAATAGTTATGGGAGATCTGCTGCGCTTTCCAAACAGAACGTCCACTAATCATCATAGCTCTAGATGCCAAACATATCGCTCCATTCCATCCGCCCATATTATAAGCATGTGTAAACGTGGTGCCTTCATCCACCAGCTTATCCATTGCGGGAGTGATGATTTCCTTGTTCCCTAAAGCATTTACTGCTTTAAAGCTTTGGTCGTCCGTATACAAGAAAATGATATTGGGTTTACTTATCTTTCCTTTTTCCTGCTCACAGGAAAACAGGCAAAATCCTACCAAAAGGAAGATTAAAATGTGATGTCTCATGCTATTGATTTAAAGTTTGCAACGGGCTACTTACAGACATATTTTGTAAGCTGTTTTTAAGTATTCAGTTTAAATTTAAAATCCCGGGTGTTATGGGGTCATGGGGATGTGGTTTTGGCATTCCCAATTCCACAGGCCCTGGCCCCACAAACTCGGTTTTCTAGGTTCAATGATTATTTTATTCTCTTTTTATGGAATATTACTTGCTCCTTGGATTTTGAAACAAAAAGATATACCACTTTAGCTAAATAAATAAACTATGGTGTGATATGCTACCATTATTTTTGCTTAAACTAATTCTTATTTGACAATATTTTAAAATTAAACATCTTTATTCATTGATAAACTAAAATCGAACTAAACGTACTTTTTAGCGATTATGAAATCAAAAGTTCAGAATAACCTCGTTACAAAACCCTTTATTTATTTATCGAAAACAGTTGAATAGCTTTATTATTGTTTCCAACAAAAACATAATCTTTCTTGGTTCCTTTTATTAATTTAAGGTCTTTAACATTATGCTCAGCAATGAATCCAGTATCACTATTAGGTATAACAGTGAAATTTGCTTTTCCATCATTAATTAAGATGACACCTTTTCCTGCATCGGCTTTTGTTGTTTCTATTTCAGATTCGTACATGTTTCCTGCTAAAATTAAATCAATATAACCATCTTCATTCAAATCTGTTGTAACTATACTATTCACAGTAGAAAATTGAGCTTCTAGCGGTAAAACTCTAGGTTTATAATCATTACCATTATTTAGAAATACAGTAGTTTCAAACATAGTTGCTTTGTATTTTTTAGTGTTTTCTAAATCTTTACCGTAAATGCCAAATAAATCCTGATTAGCAAACTCATTAAAACTAGGGAATTTCTCACTAATTATAGGCATTTGTTCAGTGGAACATTCTTTTCCTCTAACAGGAACTATGCTTCCGTCAACATCTTTTGCTAAAATAATTTCTTGGGTGCCATTTTTATCTAAATCACCGTAGTACAATTGAAATGGCTTTTCTTCTGAAGCATGAAATTTATAGTTCAGTCCTAAATTGCCTGCAATAATATCTTTATCACCATCATTATCTAAATCTTCAAACTTTATAGAATTCCACCAACCAAATTTTGTTGAAATACTGGTGGATTGCTCTTTAAACTTTGTACCGTCATACTCAAAAAGACCTATACCTGTCCATTCACCTACTATTGCTAACTGTACTCTATTGTTTTCAAGTTTCCAATCGGCATCAGTTACCATACCAAAGAATTCTATTTCTGGAGCAATTTTATGGGTTACATCGGTAAATTTTCCATTATTGTTTTGAAGTATATAATTTTTTGGTGAAAGCGGGTAGGCTCCACTTACAACTCTACTGCCTATAAAGAGATCTAGATCTCCATCTCCATCATAATCAAACGGAAGCACTTTGGAAGTATTTGTGTTTATTTCTGGTATATTACTGCTTACATCAACAAATATATTGTTTGCAGAACCAAACAGTAAATAGTCTTTTACTTCATAGGTTTTATTAAATTGATAGGATCCACATCCTACATATATATCATTATAACCATCATTATTAAAATCTGCAATGGCTCCGCAAGTTTCCTCTTTCTCTAAGGTATTTATACCATTTAGCATAGACCCCCTAAATCCGCTTTCAGTATTATAGTACATACCACTTTCCTGTAGATATCCACTTGTTATAAAGACATCATTTAAACCATTATTATCCAAATCTCCTTTAATCAATTTTGGACCATAACTAGAAAGTCGATGAGGTATTAAAACTTGTGTTTTGTAATCATCTGTATAAATATCTCGGTGGTGATATACACGTGACAACTTCTCTTTCTCATTAGTAAATAGAGTGTTATTTGGATTAGATTCTTGTAATTTAATGTTGGGCTTATATTTTATAACTAACTTTTTGTTTGCCTTTTTTCTTTTTACAACCTGTTTTTCCCCATTAGGCCAAGTAACGGTTATACGGTCTACTACTTTAGCCTGTCCTAAACCAAAATGTGCAACACATTGAGAGGCACTAAAATAACCTCTATTTGAGGTAATATATTGTTTTTGAGTTATTCCATTTGCTTCAAGTTCTACAATTGCTCCTATGCCAAAATAATTTTTGGTTTTAGTATTTTCTAATTCAATTATTATGGCGTTCGCTACTTGTTTGTCGGATGCTAAATTTCTTAATATTTTTGCTGATTCGTTTGTATTATTCATTACAATATCTAAATCACCATCGTTATCAAAATCTGCATATGATGCACCATGTGTAATTCCTGGATTTTCAGAAAGCCAAATATTATTTTTTAGATTAAACTGCAGACCATTTGTGTTTCTAAATATATAATTCGTTTTTTTTGACTCTGGTAGTAAACCCATTAAATAATCAATTTCTTCTTGAGTAATTTTGTTACCTGATTCACGATACTTTCGCATTTCAACGTTTTGCTTTGCTTGACCATCTACGTCTAGAACATTGTGTTTAATACCGTTTGTAACATAGACATCTTTTAAACCATCATTATCAAAATCTACAAACAGGGGAGACCAACTCCAATCTGTCTTGCTTAGCCCCGCAAGTTGACTAACTTCTGAAAACCCACCTATCCCATCACCTAAATGAAGCATGTTATGCATATATTGATAGTTATAATCTGATTTAAGCATGTTTTTAAAATCTTCTCTATTACTCATACTCATAGAAGTTTTAGACTCTTTATAATCTTTAAAAGACATATCTAACACCATTAAATCTAAATTACCATCATTATTAATATCCGTAATATCACTACCCATACTGTAATAACTTGTATGTTTTAACCTATCAAGTGCAACTTCTTTAAAAGTTCCATTTTTTTGATTTTCATAAAGAAAATCTGGCCCAACAAAATCATTACTTACATGAATATCTGGGTAGCCGTCATTATTTATATCACAAATAATAGCGTTTAGCCCAAATGAAATTTCTGGTTTCATGCCAGATTTTAAACTTACATCAACATAAAAGCCATTTTCGTTTTTATACAATTTATCTGATGATCCAAATCCTGATGTACGGGGATCTATTGCAACTTTTTCTCGTGGAGCGATGGCAGATGTAAATCTAAAATCAACAGGAGTATTTACCAAGTATAAATCTAAGTCTCCATCTAAATCGTAATCAAGAAATAGGGCTTGAGTAGAGTGTGATCTATCATCTAGTCCATAGTCTTTTGCTTTTTCAGTAAATGTCAAATCTCCGTTGTTTATAAATAACTGATTTGTAAGTTTTGAATCTCCTGTTTTAAAAGAGCCACTTCTACACAAGTATATATCCATGAAACCATCACTATTAATGTCAACAACAGTAACTCCTGTACTAAAGCAGTCCTCAGGTTTAGATATTCCAGTTTGCTGGGAAATATCTTCAAATTTTAAGTTTCCCTTATTTATGTATAGCTTATCTTGAAATAGGTTACTTACAAAGTATATATCTTGTAGCCCATCATTGTTAAAATCTGCTGTTGCAAGACCAGCACCCATATATAAGTGCATAAAATTAAAATAGTTTAGTTTTACTGTTTCTTGTATTTTATTTTGAAACGTAATACCTGTTTTTTTTGAATCTAATACTTCTAGTAAATTAGGGTTACTATTGTTAATTGAATTTTCTTGTTCAAATTTACTAGAACTAGTATTAATGTATCCAAAGCTAATGTATACTAAACACAGCAGAAACATTTTTTTTATCATATTCTTATGAAATTATTTAAATTTTTTCTTGGTAATTTTAAAGGTTTTAAACGCTCCATTATTTATAGCGCCTATTATACAGTCTACTCCATTTATCTTTACAGGAACAAGTTTCTTAGTATCATATGGCATGAAAAAACCACTTTCTTGTGAGGACAAAGGTTTAAATAAGCCTCGTCCGTTACCTTTTAAGTATAAGCCAACACTGGCATCATTTCTAGTTGTTTCAACTTCTACAGGGTACATATTTCCCGCACAAAGTATATCCTTATAACCATCATTATCAAAATCTTCTAAAACAATATCATTGATGTTAGAAATTTGAACTTCATTAGGAAGTTTGGTAGATTGAAACAAACCATTACCTTTATTTTCAATATAGACGCTAGCAAATGTTTTTGCTTCATAATGCAATGCTGAAGCCAAATTTGTTTCCCCATAAACTTCACTTAAATTTAGGGATGCAAACAGGTCGTAGCTTTTAATCTCTTGAGCTATTTTCGGAACCTGTTGTGACGAACAGGAGCGGCCTCTTAGTGGAAATTGCTCCCCAAAATTGTAATAACTCAGTACAATATCCTTCTGACCATTATTATCAAAATCATCATAAAATACCTCGAAGGGCGCCTTTTCGGAAGCTTTATATTTGTAATTTAATCCCAAATTACCGGCTACCAGATCCATATCACCATCATTGTCCATATCGGCTGCAGCAATGCTATACCACCAGCCATTTGAATTTGAAAGTCCATTATTAGCTGTATCTTTTTGAAATTTATCGCCTGTATTTTTTATAAAAGTAATAGGCATCCATTCACCTGTAAGAACGAGGTCTGTTAAACCGTCTTTATTATAATCCAACCAAACCGCATCGGTCACCATACCAATATTAACAAGGTCGCCTGCTATTGATCTTGTCACGTCTGAGAATTTTCCGTTGTCGTTTTTTAATATTCTACTGGTTACGGGAGAAGGGTAATCCCAAGGACTATGCCTTCCACCTACGAACAAGTCTAAATCACCATCATCATCATAATCGAAAGCGCGAACGCAAGCACCACTTTCTGTTAATTGCGGAAGCTTTTTCTTCGATTTGGAAAAGCTTCCTTTACCGTCATTCAAATACAAACGATCCTGATAATTTTCTGAATTTGCTTCCCAATTATTACCGCCACTTACAACATACAAATCTAGGTCGCCATCGTTTTCTACATCAAGAAATAAAGCGTCTATGTCTTCAAATATAGCATCTTCTAAAAATGCTTTATTAGGTTTGATGATAAACTTTCCTTTTTCCTTTTGAAGATACAATGTTGCCGGTCGTCCCATAGAAGCCCCAATAAAAATATCTTCCATACCGTCGCCATTAACGTCTCCTGAAGCTAAAGCCGGTCCAAACTGTGATTGCTTATGAGGCAGTAATACCTGTTTTTTAAAATCATCAAAATCATTCTCGACATGTTTGTGTTTAAAATTCTCTATTTCAGTAAACATTGTTTCAGAATTCGTATTTTGATTTAGGGTTACTCTTTTTGAAGTATTATAGTCAATAGTTAACAGTTGATTTAATGCAATGGATTTAATGATACTTTTTTCCTGATCCGGCCAGGTTACAATAACACTATCTATTTCACTGTTTTTTGAAAATCCAAAATGAGCTATTTGTTCACTGGATGAATACATCCCCCTTACACTTGTAAACTCATACAATTGGTGCTGTTTATCCTGAACAACCTCTACCCTAGCCCCTTGTAATGTTTTATTTGTTTTCTGGTTGGTTAATTTAATCCGCAAATAATTATAATTTGCCTTTTGATTACTATTATTCCTATAAACAGACGCCACGTCATTAACATTATTGACTACCAGGTCCAGATCGCCATCATTATCCAGATCTCCGTAGGCACAACCTGCCGAAAATGTTTTTTCGTCTAGTCCCCATTCATTAGAAACTTTACTAAACGTTAAGCCATCGACATTCTTATAAGCATAATTGGCAAGCTTTACCGATGGAATTAAGCTTAATGCCTCTTCAAGATCTAGTATATCCCAAATAGATACAGTGCCTCCATTGGGATTATTCTTAACAAAATCGTCTGCAACTTTTGTTATATATTTCCCAACTTTTTTATCCGAATCGGTATTCCTAATGTCCCGCATCAGACCATTCGTCACATAGATATCTTTGAGTCCGTCATTATCGAAATCGGCAATCACATTAGACCAGCTCCAGTCCGTACTGGGTACGCCTGCCATCTGTGCAATATCACCAAATTGAGGGATACCCTCGTACACACCATGATTTAATTGCAGGGTATTAAACATGTATTGGTAATGTCCTCCATTTTGAACTATTTTCCAAAAAGCATTTGGGTTCATACCACTCATATTTGATTTTAAGCGGTAATTATCTTCGGCTACCATATCTAAAACCATTAAGTCCAGTTTACCGTCGTTATTAATATCGGCAGCGTCCACCCCCATACTAAAATAAGATATGTGACGTAAAGCGTCATTGGTAATGCTCGTAAAGGTACCGTTACCGTTATTCAAGTAGAAAGCATCCGGTGATGCATAATCGTTCGCCAGGTAAATATCTTGCCAACCATCATTATTAGCATCAAATACGGAAACACTATTGGCGTTTCCTGTTTTTAATAGCCCTGCATTTTTAGTGACATCTGTAAATGTATTGTCACCATTATTTTTATATAATCTGGGTGCGAATTTTTCTTGTTTTCGGTTGACATAGTACATCTCGGAATAGTTCCCTGGATTTGGTGGCTGGTTAAGTAAAAATACATCTAAATAACCATCTTTATTATAATCTAGAAAAGTAGCATGCCTTGTTCTTTCGGTATTATCTAAACCAAATTCTTCGGCTGATTCTTTAAAGGTTATCTTGTTATTAGCATTATTTTTTGATGTGTTTATGTATAATTTGTTTTTACGAAGTTCAGGTTTGTGGTCATATAGTTCTCTGGTGACATAAATATCTTGCCAACCGTCATTATTAATATCACCAATAATAACCCCCGATGACCAACCACCATTATCTTGTATGCCTGAAGGTTGTGTAATATCTTCAAATTGCATATTACCTATATTCATATATAGGCGATCACTAACAAGATTTCCAGCAAAAAACACATCTTGAAGTCCATCATTATTAAAATCTCCAACTCCAACACCTGCTCCTCCATAATAGTTAGAGTAAATTAATATGTTGTGTTCAATTTCATCTTGAACTTTATTATTAAAATCAATATTTGTATGGGTACTTGGAAGCATTGTAAACAATGCATCTTTACTTTGAGTGAGTCCAGTAAAAACAGACAAAAACAAAGTGAAAATAAAAGATAAGATTGATAAATGGTTTTTAAACATTGTGTTTCTCTAAAACTTATTCGTACTTAATTATTCTTACCGGGCCATCATTTACCCCAACAAGAATATGTTTTTCTCCTTTTATGGTAATTGTTTTTAGTTCTTTTACATCATAAGGTAAACTCAAACCACTGTTTTGCATATCTACCTGAGTAAACGTACAATTTCCTTTTCCTTTTAAAAAAAGCCCAACACTTGAGTCGTTTCTTGGTGTTTCTACTTCAGATCCATATAAATTCCCAGCTACAACAACATCTTTTTTTCCATCGTTATCAATATCTTCAATAATAATATCATTAATTGACGAAAGTTGTGCTAATCTTGGTAATTCGTGGATATTAAAACTTCCATTTCCTAAGTTTTCAAGACATATACTACTGAATGTTTTTGCTTTATATTCTAACGATTGGTTTAATAAATCTGAGCTATAGACATCAATCAAACTAGCACCTGCAAATTCATTATAGCTTTTAAAAGTATTTTTTAAATTTGGTATTTGTTGGGTAGAGCAAGAGCGACCTCTTAACGGGTAATGCTCTCCATAGTTATAATAACCTAAAACAATATCATTTTTTCCATTTTGGTCAAAATCACCATAGTTTACAGTAAAAGGCTCTTCTGCAGTGGCTTTATATTTATAATTTAAACCTAAGTTACCAACAATATAGTCTTGGTCTCCATCGTTATCTATATCTGCTGCCTCCACACTATACCACCATCCTGTACAATTTTTTAGGTTTTCTAGCTGATCATTTTTCTTAAAATTGCCATTATCATTTTCAAAAAATATAATAGGCATCCACTCTCCTACTACAATTAAATCTAAATCATTATCTCCATCATAGTCCGTCCATTTTGCATCAGTAACCATTCCTAATTTGGTGAAATCGTTATTAACTATTTTTTCAAAGGTTAAAGAACTTGATTCTTTCCAATTGTTTTTTAATAAATAACTTTCTGCTGGTTCTGGATAATGCCCTGGAACTTGTCTTCCACAAACAAACAAATCTATATCTCCATCATTATCATAATCTGCTTGAATAACTTTTCCGCCACTGGCAGTTAGTTTTGGTAAAGCCCTTTCATGTCTTGTAAATATTCCTGTTCCATTGTTTTCATATAAACGATCTTGGTACAAATTAATTCCTTCCCTATATTCATTTCCTCCGCTTGACACATATAAATCTAAATCGCCATCTAAGTCGGCATCAAATAAACAAGCTCCCATATCTTCATAGTAAATATAACTTTTATATGATTCATTGGTTGATTTAGAAAATTCCCCCGAGTCCTTCTGAATAAAAAAACGACCATTGTTTCCGACTGCACCTCCCACAAAAAAGTCTTCATTTCCGTCGTCATTAATATCACCTACAGCTAAACATGGTCCCAAAGTTGACATTTTATGAGGAAGAAGCACTTCTCTTTCATAATCGTCGAAATCATTCTCTTTATAGGTGTAATCTATCTTTAATTTTTGAGTAACATCATTAAAAATAGTTTTCTTAATAGTCTTCGAAATTATATTAGAAGAAGATTTTAATAGTGCTCTATCAAGCACAAGTGCTTGATTTGTTTTTATTTCTTTTATAGTAGACTTACCTCCATTGTACCATTGTATGACTAGGCTATCTATTTTTTTTACATTGGATAAACCAAAATGAATCATTTCTTCACTACTTGAATAAAACCCTCTTGCGCTCGTTAATTCACCACTTTGAATCTTATTATCATAATAAATACTGACACGTGTTCCAAAGAAACTTTTATATTTTTCATCTTCTTTGAATTTTATAGTTAGGTAATTATTTTTTGACAATTCATTAGACTTATTTTCATAAACAAAAGCTTCTTCATCAACATTACTAATAACCAAATCCAAATCACCATCATTATCTAAATCACCATAGGCGGCACCAGATGAGAAAGATTCTTGGCCTAAACCCCAAGCATCAGATGATTTTGTAAACCTTAAATCACCATTATTTTGAAACACGTAATTTGGCAATTTTTGGACAGGAAAGAAACTTAGCATATTATCTACAGAAATAAACTTTCTCAACTCTTGCATGTCCTTTTTGGGATCTAATGATGGGTACTTTTGTGAAAGTTCGCTAAGGTAGCTATCAATTTTCTTTAAGGCATCTGTATTTCTAACATCGCGCTTTATACCATTTGTTACAAAAAGATCTTTAAAGCCATTGTTGTCAAAATCGGCAAATAAAGGGGACCAACTCCAATCGGTATTAGAGGCTCCTGCCATTTGCCCAATTTCACTAAACAATAAATCATTATTTTGATTCATCCCACGATTTAACTGTATGGTATTATACATATATTGGTAATGACCTTTTAAATCAACAATGTTCCAGAATTCTTTAGGATTCATTCCAGACATGTTCGATTTAATTCTATAGTTGTCTTCAGCCACCATATCTACGACTGCCAAGTCTATTAGCCCATCATTATTAATATCTCCAACATCTGTCCCCATACTAAAAAAGGAGATATGTTTTAAGTAATCGTTAATCTTATTGGTAAATGTACCGTCTTGATTATTAATATATAGAAAATCTGGTCCTTCATAATCGTTAGCAACATACAAATCCTGCCAACCATCATTATTAAAATCGGCTGCAACCGAACTCAACCCATAACCCACATTAGAAAGTCCGGACTCTTTTGTAGCTTCAACAAACTTAGCGCCATTGTTTTTAAAAAATTTATATGTAAGCTCCGGTGCTAACCAATTTCTCCCTTTTAACGGTGATAGGATTGAAGGGTTTGGTGGTTGATTAATTAAGAATAAATCAAAATCACCATCTTTGTCATAATCAAAAAAATTGGCATGCATTGCTCTAAAAGGATCTGCAATACCATATTGTCTTGCAGATTCTGTGAATGTCATATCACCATTATTAATGTACAGTTCATTAACTCTAAGATCTGGTCTGTCATCATATAAACTTTTACATACATAAATATCCTTAAAACCGTCGCCATTAATGTCAATAATATTTACGCCTGTAGACCATCCTCCACGCTGTAAAATTCCAGCTTGCGCTGTAATATCTTTAAATTTTAAATCTCCTAAATTTAAGAACAACTTATCTTCAACCTGATTACCAGCCATATAAATATCTGGTAAACCATCATTATTTAAGTCTCCTATACCAACTCCAGCTCCAGAATAGAATGCTTCATATACTAAAATATTAGACTCATATGAATCCTGTATCTCATTTTTAAAATATAATCCTGTATCCTCACTATCTAATAATGTAAACAAATTTTCAGACTCTTTATTTCGAATCTGTTGCCCTATTACTGTTTCACAACATATAAGAGTGTAAACCATCAGATACTTTAATATAATCTTGCTTTTGTTTATACTCATCTCAAATTAAATTAAGTACATTAAACATGTTTCTTTTTATATCTACTCTCTTCATATATAAGGTATTATTTAATGAAATAAAATTAATAATTAACCAACATATATCATCTATTTTAAGTAGTTGATTTAACTAATTAGTTAACTAAACTAATACAGTTAAAAAAAGGTAGAATTCTTTAGGAAAATCTACCTTTTTTAACAATCTCAAAAAACTAACTTAAAAATTCTATTTTTAAATAATTAAATATCTCTTTAAACCTAGTTAGCATCCCACCATACTCTGGTGGTATATTCATTAGGTCCTTGATTAGCAACTGCGGCATTTATATTTTCTGCATTTACATTGAACTCAACAATTGGATATTTTAAACGTCTTGGAATCGTACCACCAGTAGCATTCCCTGAATAATTAACAGGTGTTAATACAGGGTACCCTGTTCTTCTCCAGTTAGAGAAAGATTCCCACGGGATTAACATAGTTGCTGCCCAATATTGTTCACCAATCATTTCTAGAGCATTATTTGCATCATATGGATTTGCTGCTAAATAGGCATCTACTTCGGCTGTTGATGGCGTACTTACACCATAAAAAGACCAGTTCTCCATGGCTGCGCGAACACCATTATTATAATGGGCTTCGGCATCTCCGTTATACCATCCTCTTGCTGCTGCTTCAGCTAACATGAGTTCTACTTCAGCGTATGTGATAAGCATTGATGGCTTCTCTCTATCAACTAATATTTGATTAATCTGTGAATAATCTGAAAGATCACCACCGGCAGGTCCATCTGTAATCAATGTAGTAGGGTCTAAACCATTTGGTAATCCTTGATGCGGTGCACCTGATTCTACCCAAGACAGAACATCTAATCTTGGATCGCTATTGTCTTGCATCCAACTTACAAACGTATCACTCAATCTAATAAAGGTATCTAAACGAAAAGCTTCACTTACTGGGTTAATTCTAGTATCGAGCGAATGCTCTATTTTAGCAACATCATCTAAACTGGTCATTACGCCTCCTGCTATAGCTTTTTGCACCCACGATTGTGAAGCAGCTGGATCTACTTTAGATAGCCTAAGCCCTAATCGTAACATCATCGAATAGGCTAATTTTCTCCATTTAGTAATATCTCCACCATAAATAATATCTTGATCTCCCGGAGATTCGGCAGACGCACTTAATTGACCTGCCGCCACTTCCAATTCACTTAACATATCTGCATAGATAGCCTCTTGACGATCATAAACCGGAAACCAAGTATTTGATATGTATCCAAGTCCCGCTTCAGAATATGGAATGTCCCCATACATATCTGTAACCTTATGAAAAGAAATGGCTTTCATAATACGCCCAATAGCGTTATAATTAACGGCTTCTGGATCTTCGCCAGTACGAATTACAAAATCGATTATATCTTTGGCTTCCTGTGTAAAATAATCATCATATAATGCAAAGCTATAATCTATAAAGTCAATATATTTATCCCCCGGTAAAATACTGGTAGCAATACTAACATCAGCTAATTGTTGGACAGCTGCCATTCCCCAACCTACAGCCGCTCTACGTACTTCATACTGTCCACCTGGTAAATGTAACTGATTCCTCGTGAGTTGCATTCCATAAGGAAGGTCTTCAATTGCATTAGGATTTTCATTCAATTCTGCTAATTCATCTGCACAAGATGTTAGAGAAAAAGCCATAATTATCAGAAAAAAATACGCAATATTTATGCTAATTTTATTATTTTTCATATTTCTATAAATTTATTATTTATGACTAAAAAGTAAGGTTTACATTAAACCCAAATGAGCTTGTTTGTGGCATACCAAAGAAGTCTAATCCTTGAGCATTGCCATTGTTATAGCTAGACTCCGGATCAATATTATCAACATTTGAATGAATTAACCAAAGGTTTCTTCCTACTGCCGAAAGTGTTGCTTTACGAATAAAGGTCTTGTCTAAGAATTTAGATGGCACGTTATACGCTAATCTAAGTTCTCTTAACTTAATAAAGCCTGCATCATAGATAAATTCTTCTGCAATGTCATTGAAAACTTTGGTGTAATATTCTCTAATACCACTAGCTGGAATAACTCCTAGTCCATTTTCACGACCTACTAATGTAGCTTTATGAACCCCTCTTCGGTATAATTGCGCGTTGGTTCCACTATGCCCTACCGCACCATCTCTCATATCGATCAAGAAACCTAAGCTCCAATCTTTATATCTAAAATTATTTTGTAAACCGGCATTAAAAGGATGCACACCTGTACCAAAAGCAACAGTCCCTCTTTCTGTATCTACTTGTGGTAATCCATTAGCATCTAAAGCAATGTCTCCATTTGCATCTCTTAGGTATACACTACCTGTAATTTGACCAAAAGGCTTCCCTTCAATATGTGTTACCCAAGCATGTCTGGCTCTGCTTATTCCAAAATTAAATTGCTCTTCGTCATTCTCTGGGTCCACTAAACTTACCACTTTACTGGTATTGTGACTCATATTAAAGGACACATCCCATTTAAAGTTTTCAGTTTTAATTGGCGTACCTGTTAGTAGTAATTCAATACCTTTGTTAGTAACTTCACCAACGTTTACTCTTGCAGAGCTATACCCTGAAGTATAAGATATCCCTGCATTCAAGATGTCATCCTCAGTTTTCTTATCGTAGATAGCGAAATCGACCCCTAATCTATTGTTTAAAAGCTGCACATTAAAACCTAATTCTAGCTCTGTAACAAGTAGTGGAGTTAGCCCCGCATTTCTAACAAAGCCTCCACTAATTCCGCCTTGAGGCACTCCAAAATGCGCTCTTCCTAGTCCATAACTTTGATTTAATGAATAAGCGCCTATGCCTCCAGAACCACCAACTTGTGCCCAAGAGGTTCTAACTTTAACATAATCGAACGCCTCCGGAAGCTCTAACACATCAGACAATACTGCACTTAATCCCACAGACGGATAAAAGACATCGCGACCATCCAAAACCGAGAACCAATCGTTCCTCGCTGATCCAGTTAAAAATAACCAATTGTTATAGGAAACTTCTAACTGACCATAAACTGAATGAGATCCTAACTTTGAAAAAGAACTCCATCCCGAATTACTAATACCATTAGCTAACGAATAGAAAAATGGTAATGCAAAGTTATTTCCGCTTGCACCTGTGTAATTTTCTTGTAATCTCATTTTGTTGGCTCCAACTAAGGCATCATATGCAATACCATTATCAAATTCATGACGAGACCCAATAAAAACATCAAAATTGGTTTGTTCGTATCGGTGTTGTGCTTCACTCATACCACCTGTTCTGTCGTAAGAAGTTCCTGTAGGACTAATGCTTCCATACAAGCGGTCAGACTGGTCAATACCAGCTCTACCTTTTACATATACCCAATCATTAATATCATATTGAATAGATGTACTTGCTAGAATTCTGTTCTTTGAATCTTGATTTGTTTGTTGATATGCTGCCCAGTATGGATTTTGATACCATATTGAGCTTGCTGGTTGCATCTCGTAACCTTCTTCAAGATCATATACCTCTGCCATTTCAGATGTAAGAGCTCCAGGTCTATCAGGATCTCCTTTAAGGTCCAAAACATTTGTAGTAACAGGTAATTGCCATACACTATAATGTGCATTGCCTGGAGAATCTGCTAAACTTGGTCTATTATATACTTTTTGCTTCATATAAGACGCACTTGTTTGAAATGTTAACTTATCATTCAAACCTTTTCCGTTTAAATTTACGCTAAAGTTTTGTCTATTCATTCCAGAATTCGGCATAACACTTTCATTTTCCATATCAGAAACAGAAAATCTATATCCTAAACCACCGGTTCCTCCACTTAGAGAAACCGTATTTGTAAACGTGCTTCCTGTTCTATAGAATTTATCAAAATTATTACCAGAATATGAATACGGTCTGCTAACACCATCAAACTGCACAACACTGGAACCATCTAGTTTAGCTCCCCAGGAGAACTCACTAGCATCATAAGCTTCTGTTCTTGTGGTTGGCTTTACTCCATTAACTCCATGACCATATTCAGTTTGCGGATCTAAATGATTGATAGCCTCTTCAAAAACATAGTTAGAATTTACTTCTACTTGAAGCCCTTGATTCATTTTAGCTCCTTTTGTTGTAATAAGGATAACCCCGTTAGATGCTTGAGAGCCATACAATGCAGCCGCAGTACTACCTTTTAAAACCGTCATGGTTTCGATATCGTCCGGGTTGATATTCCCTATACCATCACCACCATCAGATCCACCCCATTCACCAGCAGACCCACGGTTTACATTATCAATTGGAATACCATCAATAACGTACAAAGGCTGGTTGTCACCTGTTAAAGAGGAGTTACCACGGATAATAACTCGCGAAGATCCAGCAGGTCCAGAAGCTGTTCTTGATACATTTACACCAGCTACCTTACCAGCTAATCCGTTAGCAATGTTAGTTTCTCTGGTTTCAGTAAAATCGCCACCATCAACTTTTGTTATTGCATAGGCTAAGGATCTTTTTGATCTTTTGATACCCAGTGCTGTCACTACTACTTCATCTAATGCAGCTGCATTCTCTGCTAAAGCAATGGTAATGTTAGATTGACCGGCTACAGCTACCTCCTTTGTTGCATAACCGATATAAGATACTACCAAAACTGCATCATTGCTTGACACATTAAGCGTGAAATTACCGTCAAAATCAGATTGCGCTCCGTTTGATGTTCCTTTTTCAAGAATACTGGCACCTGGTAATGGCATACCACTGGCATCTGTAATGGTTCCGCTTACCGCTATTTGTGGAGCAATACTAACTACTTCAATTTCCTTCTGAACAACAATTGTTTTGTTCTCGGTGAACTCATAAGTACAGTTTATTGGATTTAAAGCTCTTTCCAATAATTTTTTTGCTAGAATCTTACCCTTCTCTAATTCAATTTTAGGTGCATTAGCAATTAATTCGTCATTATAGACGAATTTATAGCCAACTTGTTCCTGGATAAGTTCGAACATTTCTGCAACCGAAATAATTTTATCGGCATCGACTTTAATTTTTGCATTTTGAGAAGACAAGTCATTCGGCACAAAACTAAAGGCCGAAGTAATGCACAAAAAAATAAATGTTCTCATAATAATCTTAAGTAATTTTTCTCTTCTATGGAGAAAAACTTTGGTAAAGTTAATTTTCATAAATTTGCATTAGTTTGGTTAAACAATTAGATTAATCTTACTAGTTAAGGGAATGAAGTCTAAAACTGTAGGAGGTGGCGACTTTGTTCCTTTTCTTTTATTCTATAATTATTGAATTTTCTTCTATTCTATATTTAAATTCATTGGTTTTTTGGATATAAATTAATACTTGGTCTATACTAACTTCTCGGTCTAAAACACCGGTAAAGCTTTTCTTTTCAGTCTCCGGACTATTAAATGTATATGTTATATTATACCATCTGGATAGCGTTTTCATAATATCTTTCATAGGCATACGCTTAAAACTAAAATAGCCTTCTTTCCATGCAATCTCATCGAACACTTTATCTACTTTATGCACCGATATGGTTTGACTTTCCTTATTTACCAATGATTGCTCTGAAGGGTTAAGTAATTTATGATCCATACCGTTATTAACCTTTACCTTCCCTTCTACCAAGGTTGTAGTTATATTATTTTCGTCCTGATAGGCTTTTATATTGAACTCTGTTCCCAAGACCTCAATATCCTGAACACCTGTTTTAGCAATAAACGCATCACCATTATGATATACACTTTCGGATACATCAAAATAGGCCTCACCATATAATAATTCAACTGTCCTTGGTTGTCCCTGAATAAAATTCACAGGATATTTGAGTCTCGATTCCGAGTTTAACCATACATTGGTTCCATCTGAGAGCTGTACAAAAAAACGCCCCCCCTTTGGGATGGTTAAATAATTGTATTGTACTAAAGCATTCTTTTCGTTCACTTTAGAGTCGTAGACTAGCTTCTCTTTATCTAAAGTACGTCCTTCTAAGTTTACTTGTACACCACTCTCTAACGCTATATTGGAACCATTCTCTAATGTTAATATGGCCTTATCACTACCAGGTAATATATCTGCACCTTTATTAACAACCATAGCAGGTTGTGCTTCTTCTTTGGCTGTCCGATCTCTAAACATAAAAAAGGAGCCTATCCCTAATGCTATAATTAGCATAGCCGCATACTTGAAAGCAGTTATAAACTTTCTTTTACGAAGGCTTCTTTCTTGCTCTTGTATTTTCTTAAGAATTTTTTTCTTTTCTAACTCGGTATCAAAGTCAACGATATTAACGTCTGCCAAATAATTAGCTTTAACAAACTCCATAAAAACAGCATTGTTCGATGTCTCGTTTAACCATTCGGTCAGTTCAAACAACTCCTCTATTGAAGCGGACTTAGAAAAGTATTTTACTATTATTGTTTCTATATTTTTATCTATCAACAGTCTTTATTTTTTACATAGACGTATTAAAATGCATTAACACTTACGCATTTGTATTTTTTTTTTATTTTAACCAAAATTTTTTTGACACCATAACTTTTGAATCTAGATTTTTCCGATCAAAAAATATTAACTCGTGAACTCGAAAAGGGAAACCACCTAGCTTTGGTATATCTAATGGATACCTACCATAAGCCGCTTTGCGCTTATATTTATAGTTTATCCAGTGATTATGAAGGCGCTCAAGATATTGTACAAAACGTTTTTATTAAAGTTTGGATGGATCGGCACAAATTACATGCTGTTAAATCGATAAGGAACTTTTTATACAAATCTGTTTATAATGGATTTATTGACCAATGGAGAAAAGATAAACGAATGCTTGCCATAGAAGCGAAACACCTTGAAAACTTAAATACCATTATTGAAGATAACAGCGATGAACTATTAGAAAAACAAATCGCCCTGATTAATATAGAGATTGAAAATTTGCCTCAAAAATGTAAAGAGACCTTCTTGCTAAGTAAACGGGAAGGCCTTACCAATATTGAAATTGCTGATTTCATGAATGTATCTATTAGGACTGTGGAATCTCAAATGAACAAAGCCTTTAGAATACTGCGAAAAAAGTTGGCTAGCAATACGAATATTATTAAACTGTTGATTTACATGGGGTCTATTATAGCAATGTAATAAAGAATTTCTTGAAACGAACTATCCTCGAGGCAGAGCCATAGAGTTATACTACGACAGAGCCTGTATCGAGCTTGTCGAGATGCTCAGTACAGATTTTGCTCGTTTCATTTTGACCTCACAAGGCCAAAAACCGAAATTCTGTATTGAGATTCCCATTTCCATAGGAATGACAATGTAAGAGGAAACCCCGACGCAAAGCGTCGAGGAATTCTTTTTTATTAAAAACATAGCCAAATCAACAGAACATGATCTCAAATCACTAGTTCTGCGTCATAAACTCCCAAACAACCTTTTTATTATAGCCGTACGGCTTCCCTTTTTCCGGCTTTGAAATATGTCCCTTAAGACGTCCTGACTTATCTTTTTTTACTCTGATATCTATCTGGGAAAATTTACCGTCCTCGAAATCAAAGGTCTCCCCATCATCGTCATATAGAGTAAATTGCCCTTCTTTATCACCGTAATGTCGAATGGTCAAATCCATTCTTTCACCATGCTTCGGAGCTCTGTTCCTCACACCTGTCATAGGAATAATACTCCCGTTTTTTACAAAAAGAGGTATCTTATCCAACCCTGGTTCTATAGTAATAATTTCCTCTTCTCCTACAAATGTTCCGGTATAAAAATCATACCATTTGCCTTTTGGAAGTACTACTTCACGAGATGTTTCACCGGTAAACATCGGAGCTACCAAAATAGCTTCTCCCATCATGTATTGATAACGTACCTCTTTGGTTTTATGCCCCGCATAAGGGTTATCGGTTCCGTCCAACTTCCCTTCAATCTTTTCTGTTTTAAATGTAAACCCTTCTAGTAATTGCATAGCTCGAAAGGGCGGTATCCCTTCATAATGATACTGGGCAAAGGCGGTATACATATACGGCAATAAGCGCATGCGTAATTGTGCCACATCACGCACCTGTGCTTCTACTTCGGGAAACGACCAAGGCTTAGTACCATCTGCCCAGGCATTTAACATCGCCATAGGCGAAAAACAAACTGTTTGCATACGCCGCAACCATTCTTCTGCACTTTTCGAAGCGCGTACTTCGGGTGTCCACAACACCCCAATAAAACTACTATTAATTAACGCTGTTATAAAATCTTTATGACTGTAATAATCATTATAGATCACATAGGGAAAGCTACTTGCCCCTGCATTGGAAGCTCTCACCAAACCATAAGTACGTTGGTTCATTTCCTTAAACCATTTTCCGGTCATATTCTGAACTAAAAGTCCATATACTTGTCGCATTTCTTCTGCCGTGGTTCCTGATGGAAATGTAGCCACATCGGGCCACAACCACTGATCGAAACCGTCCACTTCATCAATTTTATAGCCGCTTACCCCAATATTCAAATGATTTTTAAAAAAGTGCTCTTTGAATAACTCTCTTGTTTCTTTCATGGTTAAATCGGGAACGATGCCGTTCCATACGGTGTGTGATCCTGATAAAGACTCAACCTTAGAGTATAGGCTACCTTGGGGAGACACGTAAGGGTTTATCCATAAGTTAGATCGTATGCCTTTATTCAATAAGGTGCTCACAAAACTTTGTGGGTCTGGAAAGCGTGTTTTCTCCCATTCAAACGTACAGGGATAGGACATGGTTTGCCATCCTGGCTCCACGCCAATAAAATCCAAAGGAAAGTTATGACTCTCAAAATCGGCCACTTCCTTTAAAATATCTTTTGCCGAAAATAAGGTTGGAACCGTTGGGTAAAGCCCAATCCCCATTTGGGCGGTAAATAACCTCCACCTGAAAACAGATTGTATCGTTGAACAACTTCCAGCATGGACTTTCCTCCAAAAATATAAACTTCTGTTCCATCTGCTGGCACTAAAATTTCAACGGCATCAGAATAGGGTTGTGCTTCCCATTTAGGATCGGAATTCCGATCTCTTAATACAGGTTTTTCATCGGCATCGACACGTACGCCTGTTCCTGCATATACTGTTAAATAATTAGCAGCATCTATTAAAACGCCATAACCCTTGGTAGACACATAAAAAGGAACGGGGGCATGTGTACGTCCAGAATCACCATTACCATAATGATCTACATGAAGATTTAAAATCCTTCCTCGTTGATTATGCGTCTTAAAGTTTAAGCCTAATCCGTAAAGTTCTTCTTCCTTTTGCAGCGGAAACCGTAAATAGGTCTTGCCGTTAATAACCTCAGCATTTATTTTGGTTTCATCCAATGGAAAACCAACATCTGTAAGTTTATCTAATGCCTTAGTATCAGGTATAATCTCTGCTGCTTTTAATAAACTTATAGGTTGCTCTTCTCCAATTCTAGTATACCAAATACCATTATGGATTTCATCCCATTTTAAGTTTTGAGCAGTCAATGAACATGAGAACCATGTTGCGATAAAAAGAAAAAAGATCTTTAGTGTTTTCACACGAATAAATTTAAGTTAAACATTTAATTTTCAGTATTTTAATTATTATCAGTTAAGGACACCTTTTAGGTAAAATTTTCACACACATGCTCTAGGCAATACTCTTTTGTGCTTAACTGGTAAGGTCAGTTTCATGCTCGTGGTTTTCCCAACAGTAAAAATCGACCTTTCGACGGGCTCAAGGCACCGCC
>NZ_BAABCY010000103.1:0-22760 GCF_039539345.1 Snuella lapsa
AATTTATTTTAAGGTTATTAGCGTTTTATTTGTTGTTTTTGAATCCGGCCCCACATAAATTTCAAACACCCTGGTTCGATAATTTGATGGCCTTCATTATCGGTAATGGCCAGGTCTTCCTGGGTAATTTCGAAAGTCACCGTTTTAGAAGCACCTGCTTTCAGGAATATCTTTTTAAATCGCTTTAAGGTTCTTAATGGCGTGGCCACAATTGCTTCTTTATCCCTGATATACAATTGTACTACCGTCTCTCCATCAAAGGCGCCATTATTACTAACAGTTACATGCACCTTATTTGACATGGCTTGCGTCATGACGGACGAATTCAATTGCGGTTTGAAATAGGATAAACTCGATTCATACTTAAGTTTCAGTTTATAGTATCAATCTCAATAAACCTTATCATTCTATGTAGCATTTAACTTATATAATCCTAAAAAAGAGGTTACTCTTTAGGTACAATATCATAGTTTCCTACTAATTTCCCATCATCTCGCATCATTTTTAAAGAAAGCTGCTTTGAGTTCGCTTTAAGTGATATTATTGTTCTATTCCCTTCTTTTGGTCCTCCTCCTATAATTATTGGATATCTATGTTTCTTTTTATCCGGACTATAAACACCATATCTATGTGTATGCCCACATATGCAAATATCAATTTTAGAGTCATTGAAAATTGATGAAAACAACTTCTCTAAATGTTTAGTACCATGCCAATCGTCTGAATGAAAAAAAGGGATATGCATTAGTACAACGCGAAATTTAGCTTTCTTAAAACCAGCGGTTTGTACTACTTTCTTAAACCATTGCAGTTGTTCTTCTCTATAAGAGTCAAAATCAACAATATTTCCATACTCCTTATCGGTATCTGGTTTATCTTCTCCCGTATCCAATACTGTAAAATGGGTCACCCCCCATAGAAACTCATAATATTGCTGTTCTTTAGGAGTTGCAAAATAGTGATACAATTCCCTTGCAAATTTCCCTCTAGTTTCATGATTTCCCCTCACGAAATAGAATGGAATGTTTGAAGCAAATTCGTCACAGCATGGCGTTAACATATTATCAATTATTTGTTTCTCATCTTCTTGATAGTCAAAAACATCTCCATTAAAAAAAACAAAGTCCATTTCCTTCTTATCTACCAAGTTCATTAAATGAGGGATTGAATAAGGACGCTCGTGAAGGTCATTCATTATTAATACTGAAACATCATCTTTTTCAAAAGACGGTGTAATAAAACTATGTATATAGCTTACAATAGTTTCTCCATAAATAAGGTTATAGGGATCAAATTTTGAAATTTCCTTAGAAACCACCCTATAATAATAGGTAGTTGCGGGTTTTAAATTTAACAAAGTAATTTTATTTACTCTATTATAAGCAACCACCAATCCATTTTCCGTTTTATGTGCTTTCTTTCCCAACTCCTCCGATTCACCAAATTCCACATAACTGTATGATGGTAGATTAACAATAAACATAACGGTTATAGCATTTGGTGAAGGGTTTTGCAAATAAGGGCTAGTCAAAAACACATGTCCTAGATCCGGATCCCTTGATTCTATTGAAAAACTTTGCCCAACAGCAATAGCCGGAACTAAAGAAGTTAGTGCCGTCAAACCAACCGTCGATTTTAAAAACTCTCTTCTGTCTTTTTTCATTTATTGATCTTACTATTAAATTGCTGTAAACTCTAAAATCTTTACCTGTCCTGGACTTAAAATAACATCCATTTGCTCCCCCTCTTTTATCTTTCTTCCAACAAGCTCCATTGCATTATCTAAAGGAGAAGAAATGAGCATTTCACCTAAAAATGGAGTCGTCCCTAATGCCCTGCTTAACTTTACTGTGTATGTTTGTGTACTTGTCTCTGAAGGATTATGAAAAGATATATACCCCCCTTTATCATTCCACCCAGTATATCCATAAACTTGACCCTTTTGAGGATTTCCTCCATGCATTTTCGCCTTCTTGAAATAAGGAAACACTTTCTGCACCCATTTTAAACCAGATGCTAGCACATCCCAATCCCGTTCTGATAACACTTCGGTCTTGATATACAACTCAACAAAACCAGTACCTCTGGAAAGGTTCATCCAAAGATATTCGCTAAATTGTTTTACAGACTCTCCTGTTTTAGTTTTCTTAGGTTCGTGATTGAAAACCGAATTAATAGGAAACTGTGTTCTTTCAGTTACCCAGGTATTGTAATACACCTCATCACGATAAATCAACTCTTGCCTGCGACCGCTTCCTTCTGCTGCGTCTCCAGCATTAATCATCCACACGGCATCAACATACTGTAACCACCATGGACTCAGGTAGGCCCCATTCGAAATTACTATATAAATATCAGGGTTGATTTCATTCTGTTTCTTAAATATATCCATTAATCGCTCCGTTCCAGCAACTAAATAGTATGTCTTTAATTCATCATATTTATGGTCATTTAGTCGCATGTCAGCAGGCTTAAACCCTTCAACACCAAGTTGAGGCATAGTTGCCCCACCATAGTCTGTACCTTGAAAATCAAACTCCCTTCGATTAAGATGTCCGAATAATCCATCGAGCTTAAAATAGCTAACTCCATCCGTTGTGAGCTCAAGCATACGATCCTCGAGCAGCTGCATATACACAGGACCTGCTAGTGACATGTATTCATCTAGTGCCTCCAATCCTTTCTCTTTCATCAAGGGAACAGCCTGACGCGCACCAAAATTACATCCAGGACTTAACCAAAGTCCAAGATTTGACCGAGCCTTATGTACTGTTTCAAAGCTGCTCTTCAGATCTATATCAAAGCGTTCAGAATTAACTTTCCACATTTCTTTACTCCAATCAGCCTCGGAATCCTGCCACCCATCGTCAATAACGTAAGCATTTAAAGGAGAAAGACCACGCTCAATATGAAGTTCCTGGTTTACTTTTTCCACACTATTGGCGAATTTTTCTCTTGTAACATTATTATAAAAATCGAACCAACTATTATACTGTACTTGTAATCGAAAAGGACGAACGCGGATTTGATCAATATATTCAAAAAAACTATCCTGAATAAAGCGAGCATCATCTCCTACACCCAAAACAGATTTGTAAGTAGTATATGATTTGCCTGGTTCAATCTGTTTTCCTAATAAATAACCACAATATCCCGTTTTGTTTTCTACATAATTGTAAGAGGCGGGGAACTCTGTTCCCCAATAGGTTGCAGATTCTTCCGTATAAAGCGGCTGTCCTAATCCAGGTCGCCATTGAGCTGGTCCCCATGCAGTTATTTGCTTTAACTTATAAGGTTGGTAGATATCATCAACAGAAATGACCTCTAAATCGATTCGTTCCAAGGTCACAGGTCTTCCTGATTTTACAACAAGATACTTGTTCAAAAATCTATTTTCTCTTTTTAGCTCATATACTAAAGTTACTTCGAGTTGATAATCTTTATTTTCCAATAAAAATGACAATTTTTCCGCAGAATCCTTAAATACTTCTTTAACCACAAAATCTTTTGAAGTAATTATGACATCCGAATTTTCCACATCAGTCCCCTCTGAAATACGTAGCCTAAAATCTTCCTTATTAAGTAAATCAATTTCTTTTCCATTAAGACGGTTAAAAATCTTTGAAGTACGAATATTTCCTCCATCAATTACGATTGTCCTTGATAAAAATTTATTTGAAATGGAAAAGCTTTTTCTATTCTGACCATTAGCATTTAAAGACAACGTCATTATTATAATGATTGTCCAATATATTTTAATTACTACCTTATAATACATAGCTCCACTGTTTTTCATTTTTGATAACTGTAATAACATCCAATTTATAATTACTAAATCTTAATAAAAGTAATTTCACATCCAAAACGCCAAGAATTAAAGCGTGATAAATTTGATACTCATTAGAAATGTCATATAGGCAAATTATCACCTACATCTCTACCATACCTGTTCTTTTCTTTAAGTTACTATGAAATCTAGGCCCGTTTTCCTAGTTGTACAACTATTTCAAAATCTATACTGCTTACACCTAAAAACGGATACCAAACTCCCCAAACAATGATTAGCAACCTAAAGGAGTTGTCACGTAGAGTGACTCCAATAGGTTGCTTAGCACTATAGAGTTTTAATCTTATCTACCTAAAAAATAATTATTCATTATACAGAGAGGTTACCTCTACGGGCGAAAGTACATAATCAAAGATCATACTGTTTGCAACCTTTCCATTAAAAAAATGTCCATAATTATCAGTTCCATCCTGAGCCAGACGTATTGGAAATCCACTGTCCATGTTCCCCAATGCAGACATATTGGTTTCTCCGACCTTTTCACCATCTTGATAAATGGTTGCATTGCCATTGCGATCAAAGGTTGCCACAATAAAATGCCATTCACCATCATTGATTTCAGTCCCTTCCATATCAATTCGATTACCATTACCATCTCCAGCGTTCATACCCCATACGCTTCCTTTAAAAATTAGGACAAAGCCCTTATTTCCACCACTTCCCCAGTCTTTATCAGATATTATTGCAGGATCACTATTCGTTGCAGTGGTGTTTACCCAGGTAGCTATACTAAAGTCTCCATCGTACCTAAAACTTAAATCAGCCCCATCTTCTAATGTGGCGCTTGTTGTTCCATCAAAGCTATAGGTGTATCTATTTTCTTCTAATGAAACAACACCACCGTTGTTTGTTACCGCTACATTAGATGTTGTTCCTGCTGCTGTTCTCAATTGTACACCTGTAGTTACTGTAGATATACTTTGAATTTCGCTAGCCGATAATGCATAATCGTAAATATAAGCATTACCAATATTACCGTTAAAGGGTACACCATAGTTTCCTGTCCCATCCTGCCCAATTCGTATTGGGTAGCCACTAGTCATATCTCCTAGACCAGAAATATCTGCAGCCCCTTCCAAGACGCCATCTTTATAAATGGATGCATTACCTGAACGATCAAATGTAGCCATAAGAAAATGCCAATTCCCATCATTGATTGCACTTCCTTCAAGGTCTATCCTGCTAGAACCATCTGAGGCGTTTAACCCCCATACACCTCCTTTATATACTATTACAAATCCCGGGTTACCGCCACTTCCCCAGTCCTTATCGGAGATTATAGCTGGGTCATTGTTAGACGAAGTCGTATTTACCCAAATACCAATGGAATAATTTTGAGTATTTCTGAAATCTAAACTCCCATGAGCATCCAATATTTCAACTTTATTTGAAGCCCCTTCAAAAGTTAAAATTGAACCTACTTCCGGATCTTTCACTCTTAACGCAACATCATCATCTGTTAACAATCCAATGGTTTCTCCTGTACTATTTTTAAGATATACGAAAAAATCTTCTCCCGCATTAGGCTCTATTCTTTTAACTTGAAAACTAATTGAAATAGGAGGTCCCGCGGGATAAGTTATTTTAAACGTTAATTTATTTGTGTCATCAGCTTCTAAAAGCCCCAAATCTTCCAAAGTGCTTTCAAATGATTTTGCATGATACTTACCGTCAACCATTGTAAATTCAGTAATAGTTTCTAGAACCGATAGGTCAGCCCCAACCACTTTAACCTCTGAAGGCATATTTATGGTAACTAAAGTCAAAACTACATCCTGACCTTCTAAGTAAGATTCCTTTTCAGATGGATCATACGTTAACATATCTAATTCTTCTTGTGTATAATCTAATCCCGTATTAGGGTTTTTATGAAGAATAGATACCTTTGTATTATTTAAAAACTCTTCACTAAATTCATAATACCCATCAACATTAAGATCGGTCGTACAACCAATTATCATTGATAATAGCAATACGAAAAAGGCAAGTACTCTAAATTTATATTGTTTCATCTTTCTATTTTTAAATTATTTATTGCAAAATCCACATTACACCATTGTTATTATCATTTCCATTGTATTGCCTATTGATGGCCTCAAGAACATTATCAGAGTTTTGTTCTAATTCTGCTGTTGGATACATCCATCGCACAGGTAACTTATCCGCAGGAACATTTAAATTAGAGCTAGGATTGACTTCGAATACAGGATATCCGGTACGTCTGTTTTCAAAAAATGAAGAATTCGGAGATTGAAGAAAATTGCTTAAATATTTCTGCACGATAATTTGTTCTATTCGTTCTTCATCGGTTCCTCCCAATTGCACCTGGGGGGTTGTTTGGTAATAGTTATCGATATAATCTTGATCCATTATCCTTCCATGATGGAACGCCATATTATCAGGTGTATTCCCTGCTATCAAAGACATAGAAGCTTTGATTCCGCTAACATAATGGACCTCGGCATTTTTAGAAACCCATCCGCGAACCGCCGCCTCGGCAATCATAAACTGCACCTGCGCGTAACTTAACAAATACACTGGTTCTCCTTCGGGTAATACTTTGTAGCGGTCATTTACATCGCAATAATCACCCGAGGAATAAATAGCCGTGGTCGTCGTGTATTCCAGTGCCGGATTTACTCCTATATAGGCATCGAAATCAGATTCGGACATACCATTAGATATCTGCATCAAGGAAGGGGTGGCATAATAAAATAAACGGTAGTCGTTAAGACCTTTTAACCTGTCTATTAATACGCTAGAGACCATGGGGTAAATAGAGTGATTATTTCCCTGATTGTTCCATGGAGCGAACTGACCAACAGCATTTTGGTACACCAAGCTAAAATTATCTTCATTTGACGAAAAAATAGGTTTGTTATCAACAATGTCTTTGAATCGTTCCACAACCTTAAGATCAGTGTCTCCAGTTTTCCTATATAAATTCATCAAAACCTTCAACTGAAACGAGTTCACCATTTTACGCCATCTAACCGGATCACCTCCATAAATCATATCACCACTAAACACCGAACCATTAGCAAACATCTGATCGGCCATATCCAACTCTTTCAAAATCCCGATAAATACATCCTTCTGCGTGTCATATTTTGGTCTAATAATCCCTTCATCTTCTCCTTTAAGTGCTTCACTATACGGAATATCACCAACCTTCATAGTAACAAGAAAAAAATTGTAGGCTCTCACAAAATGTGCCAGTCCCCTGTAGGAGTTTGCGATACCTTCTGGGAATCCATCCAGTGCTTCCATCATTTTCTTTGTCTCAATAAGCCTTGATATCTCATTAAAATCTGCTCTATCCAGTTGATTATACTGTTCTGATTCAGCACCTTCTGTCCATAAGATATATTTATCCCTCAAAAAATTTTCCATAAATCCTTTCACTCTGTTTATGTCATCCCTTGTAATATCTAATATGAGTTTCGAGGCTAATAAATCGGGAGTAGCAGATGTGATACCATCTGGGTTCGTGTTTATATCTGTATTAACACTACAGCCTAAGGCAAAAATTAGTGTTATTATAACAATGAATTTCTTGATAATATTATTTTTCATAACAATTTACAGTTTAGACTTTTTAGATTTAGTAGATGTACTAAGCTTTAAATTCAACCCTACATATCTTTGTGAAGGGGAAGTCAGATCTCCGTCCTGACTGCGATCTGGATCGGCAAACTTAAAATCTTTCGTCCATAAAAATACATTTTGCCCTACAAGTGCTATACTGGCGCTATTTAAACCAATTTTTTCAGCTAAATTTTTAGGCATTCTATAACCAATAGACACTTCCCTTAACTTAAAGAATGTTGGATCCGTAACACCAAAATTTCCATCGGAAAATCTTCTTGCATATGCTTGATAAGATACTGTCTTATCATTTGGTTCATAAACACGGTCATCGGTTAAGATACGTCCATATTGATCATAGGTAGCACTTCCTGACACCACTTTAACACCTTGACCTACATACGATATATTACCATTGACCACCTCATCGTAGCGCCAACCATTGTCAGTATTAGGGTGCCCTCCTGTATCATACATTTTTTCACTGGTCCAATTTTGCATCACACCACCAACACGTCCATCAAAGCTTAGATGGAAATCTAAGTTTTTCCAAGAAATAGCACTGGTCAGTCCCCAAATAAAATCAGGATCTGTATAACCCGCAACATTTACATAATTGCTTTGTATGGGCAAACCTCCATCATTATGGATGACATTTCCTTCCGGATCCCTAAGCCAAGGTCTTGTCATACTGCCAAACAGATTTCGATAAACATCCAATCTTGCTCCTGTATATGTCCACAAGTTGTCTGCAGAATATAAAGGATCCAATTCCTTTATATAATTATGTGTTTTGGACCAATTCGCAGAAAGAGACCAAACAAAATCATCCTTTCTTATCAAGTCTGCGTTCAATGTGATCTCAAGTCCTTTTCTTTCATGAGTTTCCTTACTATTTATTAATGTATTGGAAAAACCAGAGGCTGATGAAACCCTTGCAGGTATTTGTATATCGTAATTAAGTATTTGGTAATAAGCTACATCAAAACTCAACCTATTTTTAAAGAGATAAGCCGCTGTTCCAACTTCCCAAGTTCTATTTACCTCTGGTCTGACAACAGCATTTCTGATGGTACTTGGATATATAGACTCGGAATAATCGCCCCACGATGCTGTTCTAACACCATAATTCACGTTGGTTTCATAAGGTGCAAGATCCTTTTTGCTTAGTGTCCAAGAACCTCTTAACTTCCATAAATCCATCCATGAGGGTTTTATCCAATTACTAACGAGAATACTCCCTGCCAGGGAGGGATAAAAATACGAGTTCTCTGAAGCCGCCAAAGTTGAAGACCAGTCGTTACGACCAGTAACATCCAAAAAGACCGCATCGTCAAAGGAAAAGGTTGCAACACCTAACCAGCTATTCACCTGTTTTCTGCTTGTCCAAGCAGAAGTTCCTGGAAGCTCTTTAGAATTACTTAGTGAATAAATACCAGGCACTATAAACCCTCCCCTTGTAGAGGAAAACAATTCTTGATTTTCGTATTTATACAATGAGAGCCCAGTATTGATATCAAAGTCAAATCCTTTTACAAGCAGATCTTTCTTAGAATAGTTGAACAAAATGTCCGCATTTACACTATAACCTCTATTTTGTCTATTGGAATACACCCCTCTAGTATCAAAACCGCCTCTATCAGAATAAATATTAGGAGGATTTCTTATGGTCCTTTCCCTTGAAAAGAAGTCGTAGCCGACTCTCCCTGTAATCTTAGCGTCTTTAAATACTCTATAATCAGTGGTCAAATTAAAATTTGTTAAATTGTCCTCATCGCTCTGTAGCTTTTCATAAGCAATTAGATAAGGGTTGTCGTACCATGCCTTGTAATGCCAGTTTTGCTGTACATCAGGAACAATCCAATAATCCCTAAACTTTTTCAGTTCATACTCTGGCCCAGTCCACATTAAAATTTGGTAAATATACCCTTGTCCACTATAATATCCACCTCCAAAGGTTTGAGGAGCGTCCTTTCTGTTATAGCCAAGAGTAGCGGAAATATCTACCTTATCACCTAAATTAATTGTACCTGCCACATTAGCTGTAAGTTTATTACTTTTTAAATTTGGGAATTGACCTTTGTTAAATATGTGAGAAAGTGATGTACGAATGGAGCCTTGCTCACCTGTATGGGAAAAAGTAATATTATTATTAGTAATAACCCCTGGCTCCAAAAAGTCTTTAAAGTTATTTTTACCCCTCGATGTAAGTGGCATATTTTCAATCTGTTTAGTTTCAGGATTCCATTGATCAGCCATTATACCAATATCTAATTTCTGTCCCCAAATATAATCTGTCGCACTGTAAACACCATTCAATCCAGCACTATATGAATGATGTGTTTCAGGTATTGCCAAATATCCCGCAAAAAACATGTTATTAGAATTAATGCTTATCTCGTTCCCTCCTTTTTTGGTAGTAATCATGATAGCACCTCTAGCACCTCTACTTCCATACAAAGCAGATGCCGTAGCTCCTTTTAAAACATTCACACTCTCAATATCATCTGGTGACACGTGATCCAAGTTCATATTTTCATAAGGCACACCATCTATTACAATTAATGGATTCTGCCCCCTCAATTCAATTACAGGCGCTTCATAAAACTCTGTACTGTTTTTTATCCATAAGCCCGCAACCTTTCCTGTTAAGGCAGTGGCTACATCTACCGCCTTAACTTTTTCGACCTGTTCACCAGAAATTTCCTGAACAGCATACCCCAAAGCTTTTTTTTCACGCTCAAGACCAAGAGCAGTAACTACTACTTCATCTAGCTGATGGGTATCTTCGTTTAGGACAATATCAATTATTCTTCTGGTTCCAACCATTTCTTCTTGAGAAACAAATCCCAGATAACTAAAGATCAGCACAGACTGCTGATTAGGTACCTTTAATTCATAATATCCGTCAAAATCTGTAGTAGTCCCTTTCGATGTCCCTTTAATAAGTACACTTACCCCAGGCAAAGGAGAATTGTCGGTTACAGACAAAACCTGCCCGCGTACAACTATGGATTCCTGATTAAATACAGACTCCTTTAGATTAATATTTAACAAGTCACTGGAATTACCCGCATTTGCACGAAACCCCATAACTTGAGCTGCAATAAAAAAAATGGCAACAAAACACCTCTTGAAAATTAGATGCCGAAAATAAAAATAATGGTTCTTCATAATTTACTTTAATTTTGGTTTTGATTTAGTTAAACGCTTTCCGCTTACATGAACAGAATTAAAAATTACCAGAAGGTTTTAGTTTTTATTATTTTAATATTCAATAAAAGATTTGAGTTGGATCAATCTTTAAAATTTTAAATAAAAAAACTATGGCCCTATTTGGAAAGTCAATAGTAAATATTAGAAAAAACTAAATCGACCTAAAAAGATTAATTAGGACAAAAAAAGTAACATTACAAAAGACCTAATGAGCATTGAGACACGAAATATGAAGAATACGATAATAAAAGTGTTTGATTATTTATTAGTTAAGAAAACCTTAAATAAAATATAGTTTATCGAGAGGGTAAAACCCTTTAATTCCTGACTAAAATTGACCGATTACAAAAAATGCCAACGGCCTAATTACAAATCATTTTTTAACTCTAAAATGACTACCATCTTTTTTAATGTCGATTTCAAGTACTGTTGAAGTTATTATTTTAAAGAAGTTAAACCCTTGAAGCTTGCTTTTGATACTGACTAGGGGTCTTACCGGTAAAATTCTTAAAGATCCTATTAAAAGCAGATTTAGAATTAAAACCACAATCTCCTCCAATAGAAGAAATTGTTTGATTTTGATATACAGGATCCAACAAGCGTTTCTTAACCTCCTCTACGCGGTAATAATTAATGTAATCATAAAAATTTTCTCCCACATAATCGTTTAAAAGTGTTGACAAATAATTAGCAGAAATATCAATTCTATCCGCTAGTTTATTTAATCTCAAATCGGGATCTAAATACAGCTTTTCTGATTTCATCATAGCCTCTAATTCAGCTATTTTCTCTTTAACGTCTAAATCCATTTCCAAATCATTTGATTTTGCCTTCTTAACTTTTTGTCTGTTATTATTATTTCGTCTCTTAAATAGTATTAATACTATTAAGAACAGCAGTAAGACCGCCATACTTAATTTAAATGCGACACTATTTAGCACATCCGATTTAACATAAATATCTAAATAAATAGGAGTATCGTTCCAAACATCGTCATTATTTGACACCTTTACATACAGACGATATTTACCTGATGGCAAAAGAGAATAACTTGCCTGTGGGTTTTCCCCGGAAACTTCATGCCAAAGCGAATCAATTCCCTCCAACTTATAAAGATATTTATTTCTGAAGGCAGAAGCATATGACAATGCCGTAAATTCAACCTCAAATCGATTATCCTTAAACGGCAATGTTATTTGAACACCCGACTCTAATGGAGAATCCATAATAATACTACCGTCAAACTCCTGTCCTACTTTAACGGTTTCATTATCAATTTTAAACCTAGAAAATCTGGGACTTGGAATTACTTTGTTTGTATTTATCTTAATAGGGTTAAAATAATTAATACCTGCAGTTCCTCCAAAAAATATCGTACCATCTGGCGCTTTCCATCTTGCATTTTTTCTAAACTTCCCTTTAAGTACGCCATCGTAGGTTGTATAATTAAAAAAATGCTCCCCACTGGCATCGAACTTTGAAATCCCCTTATTGGTTGCAATCCATAAATAGCCCAAACTATCCTCTAGAATAGCATTCACTTCGTTATCTGAAAGCCCATCTTTTTCTGTATAACTATCAAAAAAATAATTAGAAACGACATCGATATTGGTCGTGTCCTCCCTTAAAATATTTATCCCTCCTTTTGAAGTTCCAAACCACATACGTTGTTTAGAATCCTCGAATGCAACAAATACTTCATCATCGCTTAATGTTTTGGGATTTGAGTTATCGTGACGAAATCCAATAAAACTTCTCGTCTCATCGGTTTCTTGAAGTAATGCCACACCCCTTGTGTACATTCCTATCCAAATTCTATCTTTACTATCCTGAAAAACTGTAAAAACATCCTTAATATCTTCACGCTTTCCTTTATTGATAAAATATGTAAAGTTTTCGAAAGTATTTACAGAATTCTCTTTTTCATTCAATAAAGAGAGTCCCTTATTTGTTCCAAACCACATACGGCCATGATTATCTTCTAAAATAGTGTTTATTGCATTACCTGAAATAGAAGATGCATGATCACCTCTATTGGTATAATTATACAAACGCTTTGCTTCTTTTTTAAACAAAAACAAACCATCTGCTGCTGTACCAATCCATATTCTGTTTTTGGAGTCTTGGTATATACATCCAATGTATTTATTTTTTAATACCCCTAGCTTTGTAACACGCGACTCAACGGGATTGATACTTGCTTCCAAATAATCATTTGTAAATACAACTTCATCCACCCCTTCCCTAGTCCCTACCCATAACGTATCTTTAGAAATACCACATATGGACTGGACAAAACTATTTCTTAAACTATTATTTTTTCCTGGTACATGTAACAAACTTTTAAACCTGTCTCTGGTAAAATCATAATAATCCAACCCTTCTTGTGTCCCTACCCATAAAATGTTCTCATTATCAACAAAAACATCATAAACATCATTGCTACTCAATGAATTTATTTTCTCGGGATTCGATACCATGGTACTAAAATTTCCTAAATCTCTTCTATAAACTATCAATCCATTACCATAGCTACCAACAAACAACAGGCCTTCTTCATTTTCTGCAATGGCATTTAATGATCTTGACTCATATATGGGTATAAATCTATCTCGTTCTGACTGATACCTAAAAAGTTTGTCCCCTATTGTTATCCAAATCTCACCATAGTCATTAGTTACAATCTGATTGAGTTTATGACCGTTAAATTCCCCCAAATCGTAACTTTTAATTATAGTATCTGTTTGCCCGTTGTATTTTAATAAACCTTTATTGGTTCCTATCCAAAAATGACCTCCTAAACCTTTTGATACACATACTATCTTATAACGATCCAAGCATGTTCTAACCGATAAAGTTTCCAAGTCTACCCGATAATTCTTAGCTCCAGTACACACCCACATACTAAGACCATCGTTATATAACTGTAACACCTCATTCGTGATAAGCGAAAAAATTTCCGGGGTTGCAACCACCTTTAATGACTTCGTATTTATTATACATAAGCCATTAGTGGTTCCTACCCATAGTTTGCCCTTGGATGTATTCAAGGCATATATTTTATCACCTACAATTGTGGTGCTATCCTCGGGAATATGTTTAAAAATTTCAAATCGGTAACCATCAAACCTATTCAACCCATTCTGTGTTCCAAACCATAAATATCCCTCCGTATCCTTTACAATTTTACGCACTTCATTATGAGATAACCCGTCAACAGTAGTAATATGTCTAAATTTATAATCTTGAGAAAATAGACTTAACGATATACTTAAAAAAACAAGAAATTGCGCTATACTATTACGTAGCATGTAACCAATATTTATTTTCCAATATACAATTTCCTTTGAAAACAATTAAACACTAATTAAATATTTCATTACAGAAACAATTCTAACAAAATGAGATCAACACAGAAGACTATTTTTGTAGGCATATGGAATAAAAAGTGTTATAATATATCTATTATAAATTACTCGTTGTTACACCAGTGAACTAGTTTATTCTTTTTAAGCTCAACTTATTTATTATAATAAATATCCTTATGCCGAACAATCACCTCATATACAAACTTCAATGCTATAAACTGATGGCTAAGATCGTTATATCCTGATGAGATTTTCAAATACAGCGAAGCCTGTGGCAATTGATCTAATCATTTATTTATGAAAACATAATTTTCATCTTTGCTCGTTTCGAAACTATAACAAAATAAAGAGTTTATATATTCCTCATGGATCCTTTTGGTGGTAGAGCTCTTTAAAACCAACTTTTGTTTTGCCCTGATGTTACATTTATTTCCCAGTAAAGATTTAACTTTTAAGAATTGTACAAATCCATTTTTCCACTCTACATCTATTTCAAATCCTCCTTCCGCTCTTAAACCTTTAATTTTACCATCTTTTAAATTATTAGGCAAGGCTGGCAAAACATCTAAAAAATAGTTACCTCTGACATCACGAAGATGTGATTGTAAAATCATCTCTACAATCCCAGACGTTACACCGAAGTTTCCATCTATCTGAAAAGGAGGGTGTGCATCGAACATATTTTTATAGAGGCCTCCAGTCTCATAACTGCTTTTTTTCCTTTCAAAGTTTACGGGAGTTATTAACTTTTTTAATATTGAAAAAGCGTGGTTTCCGTCATTTAGTCTTGCCCAAAAGTTAATCTTCCACGCCCTCGACCAGCCAGTGCCCTCATCTCCCCTATGTTTTAAAGAAATTTTACAAGCCTCCGCAAAATCGGGTGTTGTTAGCGGATGTATTTCATTTCCTGGATGTAATCCCCATAAGTGTGAAACATGTCTATGAGTATCATCAGGATCATCATTATCTTCTAACCATTCTTGAAGTTGACCATATTTACCTATTTGATTGGGAGCAATTCTTTTAATAACAAGCCTTAATGTATCGATAAAACCTTTGTCTTTATTAAGAGTTTCTGCAGCCTCAATGGTATTTTTGAACAAATTTCTAATTATCTGATGATCCATAGTTGGGCCCATAACTAGGCCTCCATGCTCTGGACTATTGCTTGGTCCACTAATTAACCATTCCGACTGACTTGCGCTAGGTGTTAAATACTCCAAAAAGAACCTAGAGGCCTCTTTTAAAATTGGATAAACATCTTCTAAATAGTGTTGATTGCCTGTAAACTCGTAATGCCACCACAAATGCTGGGTTAGCCAAGCTCCTCCCGTAGGCCAAATACCCCAACCAACTCCATCAATTGGAGCCGCAGCCCTCCAAATATCTGTATTATGATGTGTGACCCAACCATTCATATTATAATATGCCTTAGCTATTTTTTTTCCACTAACACTTAACTCTTTGACCATCTTTATTAAAGGCTCTGTACATTCTGAAAGATTTGTTTTTTCAGCTAACCAATAATTCATTTCAGTATTAATATTTATAGTATATTTACTATCCCAAGGAGGAAACATTTCATTATTCCATATACCTTGTAAATTGGATGGCTGAGTCCCTTCTCTAGAAGAAGCAATCAATAAATATCTACCATACTGAAAAAGTAAAGTCACCAAAGCGGGATCTATATCCTTATTGAAAGTTTGAATTCTTTCATCGGTTGGTCTTTCAGAAATTTTACTATCCCCTAAATCAAGAGTTAATCTATCGAATAATTTTTTATAATCCTGAATGTGGGTCGCTTTTATAAATTCATAGGTCTTATCATTAATTTGTTTCAATAAAGCATTATTCCTCTTGGTAGGGTCGCCACTTATATCCTTAAAGTTCACAAAATTGGTAGCCGCTACAAGTATTAAAGTAGTCTCAGTGGCGTTTTTTATTTCCAATTTAGTTCCATGGGTCGTAAGCTCTCCATCACAGGAAAGCACTTTTAGTACAGATTCAAACCTTATTCTACTTTTAGGAAAATCAACATTATCGGAATGTTCCTTCAAAACATTTTCATGCACTTTATAATCTGTAGCTTTACCTCTTAGTATCAAGTTTGTTTTTTCTGCTATCACTTCACTGAAAACATGTGGAGAGAAGAGTTCAACTGAGAAATTTAAGCTTCTTGCAACGTCTGCTGTCAAATGTATTACAATGGCCTGATCAGGATTGGAAGCAAGAATCTCCCTTGAAAAATTGACTCCATTACTATTGTAACTAACTTTCGTAATAGCATTTTCTAGATTTAACCCCCTATAGTAATTACTTATATTATTATGATCTGGAAAACTTAGAAGAATATTCCCTGTTGGTTGGTAGCACTGCTGTCCAATTGGGTTGGACATAAAATGGTCCTTTGCAATATCATATACTTTTCCATTGCCGTTTTCTGAATATTCACGTATCGTTTCGAAATAATTATTGGCTCCTTTGGTTATATAATCGTGTGGTTGTCCAGCCCAAAGAGTTTCTTCATTAAACTGAATAATTTCATCGGTTATTTTTCCATAGACCATTGCCCCAAGCCTACCATTACCAATAGGTAACGCGTCGGTCCAAACATTAGCCGGTTCATCATACCAAAGTTTTAAATCTTTATTCTGCGCATTACTGCAGGTTAGCACAAAAAGTAGAGCTTTAACTAATAACATTTTTTTTTCACTCACACTACTTGTTTTTTTCCGCCCACTCATGCAAGGCTTTTACAACATTAGCCAAAACACCAGCTGAACCTTTAAAGTCAGCTGAACCCCTGGGTGTACCATCAATTGCATACCACTCATAGAAACCATTATTTAATATTACCCTTTCAAACATTGGCCTGCCTAAGGTATAAGCATCTTCAACAAAACCATAATCAATAAATTGCTGAAGCAATCGCCCTCCAAACCATGTCCAGTCTCCGCCATTTTGATAATCGTAAGGTTTTGACACGTTTTTTCCCAATAAATTTTCTGGATAGGGAGGGTAAACAGTTAAACCAATAGATGGCGCTCCTGATAATTTTACATTAACTTTCATTTGCTCAATAACCTTTTCTATTTCAAGTTTTGTTAAAAGTCCTGCCTCCATGGCCACAGCTGTACCTCCATGATAATGAATAGCATTTTCATCAAAATCTGATGGAAACGGCGAATCTTCTATATAGATATGTGGAATAAATTTATTTTTTTCACAATCCCATAAATGCTTTTTTGTATTTAATTTAAAATTATCGTACATGGCTTGCCAATGCTCTTTTTCTTCTGGATTAGTTGCAAAACTGTACATATCCTTTAGAGCTAAAACAAACATTGCATTGTCATAAACATCAATACTCCAATGAGTCAGTTCATCAACATCGACAACAGCTCCTCCCTCAACTTGTACATCTCCCCAATCAAATGTTGTGGCTCCAATAATTAAACCGTATTTTTCAGAGTACCGTTCTGTCATTAAAAAATTAATCGCAAGCTTAAGGCGTTCATACACCGTTCTTCCATCTACTTTTGCCCAGAGGATGGATTTATCATTGGTTTTGGCAATATATTTTGCTATTGCTTGAATTAATGATGTTTCCTGATCCGTTTCAACTGTGTTTTTAAATCCAATATGATTTGGAGCTGTAATAGACTTATATGTATTGGGATCGTCCCAAGTAAATCCTTCTATTGGCACATAACCGTCTAATAGTTCTCCATTTTCTCCTTGAAAATCAAAAAACATTAATAAATTTTCTCTAATGATATTTGGGTTATATTGTTCGCAGGATAATTCCATGAAAGTATTCAAATCACGAGACCAGACCATCTGATACCCAGATCCTGCATAAAACCCTCGACTAATTAATTCCCTCGCCTTTTCATCCACTTGATATAAAATAGTATCAGATAAAATAACCCGGCTTAATTCCTTATTACCATTTTCTCTTAATTGACAGGAAAGGATACAAAGTATAATACCAATAAAACTCACAAATCTCATCATGTCCATTTTTAAAGTATTATAGGAACAATATCATCAACCCCATTAATATAATTATATACTAATCATTTTTTTCATTATAAATTTAGCTCTAAAAGTTGAGGACAACACTACTTTTATCTAAGTAAGATTTGACAGGGGTTAATTCTAAAATTATTACTGAATCAGTAAAAATTATATTGCTCTTAGCATTTGATACTTCTACTTTTTTAACTACATCTTTTACATTTTCTGGAACCGCTATAAAAATCCGCATTGTTTCTCCCTTTACCAGTTTTGCTTCGAAAGAGAGCGTCCTGTTATCATTATTCCAAGTTACCTCATCCAATTCCATCATACCACACATAATATGTCTGCTGGTTCCAATTATTTGCGGATAATTTTTCACCTTATGAAAAGAAAACACATTAGCTTCTTTAGGCTGAAAATTAACACTAAAAGAAGTATCCCCTTTATAAATCCCCAAATAGGTCTGGTTCCAGAAATCAAAAACATGGTAGGCTGAAGACTCCATCAAACCTAAAGCACCTGTTTCAACTTGATTCCCGGAAAGGGGTACTCTTATTCGCTTTGGATTCTCTACATCGTTATTTACAAGTAAAACCTGTTTCCAGTCTTTATCAACATCATAAGCATATACCTCCGGATGCCTTTTTCCCATAAACATATCAATCGGCCTAAAGGATTGTCCATTGGGAAGTACAGGATATATCCTTGAAAGATCATGCTGCATTTCTGGTGTCATGCTACCAAAACTTGTTCCTAATTCCAATCTACCTGACAAGAGCCCTACCAAGCTTAAAAATGCCCTTCTCTCTATACCGGACAATTCCTTACCTTTAAAATAAAAGCTTTTTCCGTCTGGATAATACCGAAACGCCTTTCCTTGTTTAAACCAGCGCAGGCCTATTCTGGATGCCATTTCTGACTCAAAATGGCTAGCATCCCACCAAACACGTTGTAAATCTACAATACCCACCGTACAGTCTAATAAAGGTGTGTTCGTTTCTCCAAGGTTCCTTTCGTGTATAAAAGCATCTGATCCCATACCTTCTCTACACAATTCATATATTTTTCGATAAGCCGAGGTCGTTGTATAGGATTTATCATCAAAACCACCATCTCGTTCCCACCCAGTTTCAGGGTAGTCAAATTTTATCCCCACAACACCATCATTGCCCAAACTCTTCCACATTTTCAATAAATAATTTTGAAATTCTAAATTTGTATAATCGTAGCGTACCAATGGCCTGTGGTGTGGATGATCTACATGTAACAATGAAATGTCATTATTTATCATCCAATCCGGATGTTCTTTAGCGAAATCATTACTAGGTAATGAGACCTGGAAATAGGTAAACACCCCACCTCCAAATTCTTTGACAGCTTTAGAGAACTTCTTAAACGTTGCATATGGCTTACTTAGTGAATGGTATTTAGACCAATAGGTATCATTCCACCAACCTTGTTGCGTATTTCCCTGGTCTCCATAACAATAATAGTCTGGTTCCAATCGTACCGTTACTGGTGTGTATTTAAGAATTCCTGATGCATGTGCTTTACGCATTTGTTCTACCAATGCTGTAGAATGATTAATATTTTTACCTTCACCCAAGTTTTTGGTTGACACCATCCAACCACATAGCGTAGGGAAATTATAAGCATTCGGAGCAGCCTTATTAGCCAGGGCTAAATTGGCTCCGTAGGTTTCAAGTGATTCAAATGGATTCTGAGTAACAAAATCCAAATAGTATGTATCTTGCGACTCCCAAGTCATCCCTGGTAACACTTCTTTACCCTGAGGATCCCAAATTGAAAGTGTTAAAAAAGGTTCATTTCCTGAATAATTCTTTTTTCCTAAGCCCAGGTTTTCTTTTATTTCTCCTTTATGCGTTTCAAATGACTTTGCAAATTCCTTGTATTTCAAACCTCCTCCAACAAATGTCCTCCTTTCATTTTTTCTGGAGGCATCCTTATAGCTCACCATTGCACCATTATATGCATCAACCCGCCAGGTATCTTCAACAAAATTTGCTTGGGCTCCTGCACCACTCCTTAAAACCTTAGGCATATTTAAAACCTGATTATGAAATAGGGTTCCTTGATGTAGGACTTCCGCATTCCTCACCCGAATTCCATAATCAAAAGGATTTCTTACTCCCCAACCAAAAACAACAAACTTTTTATTTTCATAAACCGTTAAATCTAAAAACCGTTCAGGATCATAACTATCCTGAGGCAAGTACCAAACTCTTATTCTTTTTCCGATCCCTAAATCATCCTCAATTATTCCTGCCGATTCTGCTCTGTATTGATGCTTTGGCTTTCTCCAAGCTACTTCTCCTGCATCTAAACGGAACCAAGCATCCTTTACCATCGTTAGGTTTAATTTTTTATCTATACAATTGTACTGTCCAGTAGTCAAATCAAATTTCACCTCTAAATAATCATTCTCAATTATTGCATGATCATCGTTAACCACAGCATTAACATCTTGTGAAAAGACATTTGTTATTATAAGTGAAACGACAAAAACTAATAAGTATCTAAAATAATGCATTGGTATCATCTTAGTTTATTTTTAATGTATAGGCATAATTTCCGGGGCTTCGTTTTGGTAATTTAACAACCAATCCCTTTTGGGTTTGCTTCCACAACAATTTCCCATCATATCCCAATAAACTTACACTTTTTACTTTTTGGTTATAAAGTCCAGACCCCTTTGCCACAGATTTAATAATTACCTTTCCGGAATCCGGCCATCCCATAAAAATGGCATATAAGATATCTCCTTTTGTAGTAAACCTAATATCTTTACTAGTATAAGGTTCTTTATTCTGTTTAAAATGTCCTGTTTCCACCTTTGTTCTTCCTTCTCCGAACTGCACCCAAGGGCGTGTTCCGTAGATAGCCTCTCCATTAATTTTAAACCAAGCCCCAATATTTTCCAATGTTTTCTTTTCGTGAGCAGGCAGCACCCCGTCTGCTGTCAACCCTACATTAAGTAAATAGTTTCCATTTTTACTTACTACATCGCACATATTATGAATAACTATAGTATCACTAATCTCAGAATAACCACTACCATTCCAAAACCAAGTACCTGAAAGAGACGTATCAGTTTGCCAGGGATACTCCAAAATCTTATCTGCTCCTCCTTTTTCTATATCTAAAACCACAGGTTTGGTATCGGGTACTGTTCCAGGGCCCCATTCTTTTATAGCAATGATGGCCTCATTAGTTCCTTTATTTCTTTTCGTATTATCATTGTAATAATGTGCTGCAAAGTTTAAACCATACTTTTGCGTCCATGTTCTCGCCTCAGAACAAGCCTTTCCATTGCACACTAAAGGTAGCGGCCCGTCAAAATAAATGAGATCCGGTTGGTACTTATCTGTAAGTTCTATTGTCCTTTTATACCATGTATCACAATACTCCTTATCGGGTGCTTCACTCATTTTATGAGGTCGTGTATACAAATCTGCCGGATCATAACCCTCCCACCATGTGCCTTTGCCATCCTCAAGTGTTAAATTACCATCGTATGGAATGTCTTTATATTCCCCTTCAATATCGTGACCATGACTTGGGTTTAACCAAGACCATGCCCTATCGGAATGCGAAGAGACTCCAAAGCGTAAACCATGTTTTTCTGCTGCTTTTTTCCATTCGCCAATCACATCGCGTTTAGGCCCCATATTTACAGAATTCCATGGCTGAAACGAAGAGTCGTACAAATCAAAATTATCATGATGAACTGCAACCGGTACTACATATTTAGCTCCTATTTCTTTATAAAATTCAACCAAAGCTTCTGGATCCCAATTTTCAGCTTTCCATTTAGGTATTAAATCCTTATATCCAAACTCAGAAGGGTGCCCATAATTTTCAAGATGATCAAAATAGTCATTTCCCCATTTCCCTCCGGTTTTCATATACATATGTCTCCCATACCAGCCATCATTATCCTTTACAACACTCATTACCCCCCAATGCATGAATATTCCAAATTTAGCATCTCTAAACCATTCCGGACATTCATGTTGATGTAAGGATTCCCAATTTGGAGCATAGGTAGTTGCTTTCTGCCCCCAAATTTTTCCATTTAAAAATATCAATGTAATTGCATAAAATGCCAATTGATTTCGTTTTAACCTACTTAATAAATGTTTAGCTACTTTCATTAATCACTTTTTATTAATTTTCTAAATCTTAATAAACATCACTCCAATCATAAAGGACGTTCATATCAATGGGAACAAACATAAAACTGAAAACACACTTAATCGTCCCACATCATAACACTGGACTAATTTTTATAAAAAAAATAAGTCCTAATTAGCATTAGGACTTATTAACAAGCACAAATAAAACAAATTAAACAAATTTTAATCACGACCTTTATCATAGATCTTGATACTATTTCGTTTGAAAAAATGATACCACAACCTATATCTACATCGGTTTTTAGAATATAATAAATGGCCATTCTTTATCTCATAAAAGACTGAACTTCTCATTTAGTATAAGCTTTTTTAAGATTTTATAACGATATTTTGTTAATGAATGACCCCGCAGCAAGCTGACGAGGTATCTCAATTATTCAAATAGTCTCAATTGACTTGAATGAATCTGTTTATATTCTTTTTGTTATCCTTGATTCTTTAAATAGTTCTTTATCACTTCTTCGTTAGCATATTGACCGACCGTATTTACATAATACC
>NZ_BAABCY010000104.1:0-90670 GCF_039539345.1 Snuella lapsa
TATCATTGCAGGATCTCTCAAAGTGGCACTGTTTGACCGAAATACGTGGCATGGTCACTCCGAAATAGCCAGGTGGTCACAATCTAAATTAGTTAAAGCAATTAATTATTTAAAACATCCTTTAAATGCATAGTTTCTCCTGCGAATTGTCTATTAAGAGATTCCTCCAAAGCCTGTGTTAAGCTTGTTGAAATATTGGAAAGACAAAGTACTGCTTTTTTGCTTTAAACATACAAGCTACAATTTACTCTACGAGTATTTTGTATTCCCAGGGCTGTAAAGTTAATGTGTCGTTTTCTTGATGTGTTAATGATTTGTCTTTTATGTAATCTTTAAAAGGACCTGTAATTGGCAGTTGGCATGTTTGCAAGGAATCTGAAAGGTTACCAATAAAGATTAGTTCTTTGTTCTCTTTGTAGCGCTTAAATGCCAAAACTTGGTTATTTCCTGTGTGGAGCCTTTTGTAACTGGCTTTTGCCTTGCCACCGTGCAGGGCTATGTTGGTTGTTTTTAATGTGCCCAATTTTTCTAAAAGTGCCCACATATTACTTTTTGTTTTGGGAATGGAGTCTTTTTCGAAAAATTTTAAACGATGGTTGAGGTTGTATTCCTGGCCTGAATAAATAAGGGGCATTCCGGGGATCGTGTAAGTTAGGGCTGTAGCAAGTTCTGCGGCATCTCCCAAGCGTTCTTGTATGGTGCCTGCCCAGGAGTTTTCGTCGTGATTGGTTACGAAATTCATGATAATGTCATCGTTTTCGTAGGTGGTATCTATGTATTCCATAAGTGCGTCAAAATCTTTTAGGGTCTTTTCTTTATGCACTATTTCTTTAATTAAATGGTGGGCTTTCCAGCCGTATTCCATATCAAATAAATCGGTTTTCATAAATTTAGGGTCGTCGTTTTCGGCAAGCATAAAGAGTGCTTTTTTGGCACTTAGCTCGGTGATGGCTTTTTTCCAGAAGGCGACGGGTGTAGGTTCTATATGGTCGCATCTAAATCCGTCGATGTCTTCGGTTTCTACCCAGTACATCATGTCTTTTATCATTGCTTTTTGCATGTCTGGGTTTGAATAATCCAATTGGGCTACATCGCCCCAACCTTTTGAGGTGCCATCGTCATTTAGGGGATCGGTGATTTCGCCTTTGTTGTTTTTTGCATAAAATTCGGGGTTTGTTTTAAGCCACACATGGTCCCATCCGGTATGGTTAGGTACCCAGTCTAAAATAACGTACATGTTGTTTTGGTGTGCTGTTTTTACTAATTCGCGAAAGTCTTGTATGGTGCCAAATTCGGGATTGATCTTTGTGTAATCTGAAACGGCGTAATAGCTACCCAGCATTTTTTTTCGTTCGGTCTCGTCTTCAATCAAACTGGCAAAATCGCCTCCTGTGGCCTTGCGCTTGGTTTCTGAAATGGGGAAAACGGGCATGAGCCAAATGATCTTTACACCGAGTTGTTTTAATTGGGGGATGTCCTTGGTAAATGCTTTAAAGGAACCCTCGGGATCGTATTGACGGATGTTGGCTTCGTAAATAATGGCGTTTTCCAAAGCTGTATCTGTAAGGATGGGTGCAGGTGTTTGCTCTGCTTTAGGTTTGCAGGAGAAAGCAAGGAGTATTGTAATGATATAGGGTATGAGGTGTAGCTGTTTCATTTGATCTTTTTTATGGAATTTCACTTAGGGTTTTGTGGTTAGTAAGATGCTTCCGTTTTGTGTTAGGGTTAGGGTGTTGCTCCAAACCACTTTTTCTCCGGATATGATATTTGTGAGTGTTTTGCCTTGTAACCCCATTTCGTCAAAGCGGCTTAGGTTTAAGTCGACAGGGCCTTTGTTTTTGTTCATGATATGGACTACAGTCTCATTGTCATGTATTCTGAATAGTAAGTATGTGTTGTTTTCGGGTGCAAAGTGAATGGTCTTACCTTCATGGATGGCCTTACTGTGTTTTCTGTAGTTTAGGATTTTCTTTAGATAAAGCTGCATCGCTTTTTGTGAATCGCTTAAACCCTCACTGGAAAAAGCATTAATGGGGTCGTGTTCCCAGCCGCCAGGGAAGTCGGTTCTAATGAGTCCGTGGTCTCCCGGTTTGGCCGAATCGTTCATCAATATTTCGGTGCCGTAATATATTTGTGGGATTCTGGGCAGTGTTAGGATATAGCTCAAAGCCATTTGGGTTTTAGTGGTGTCTTCTCCCAATTGGGTGTATATACGGCTCATGTCGTGGTTGTCTGGAAAGATCATGAGGTCTTTTGGTGAGGTGTATGCAAAATCGTTTGCAAGGCCTTCGTATATCTTTATCAAGCCAGTACCCCAGGTTTCTTCTTCGTTTAGACCTTGTACGATTAGGTTTTGCATGGCGAAATCCATAGGGGATTTTAAATTGGAATTGTATCCGTCTTTGTTGTTATGGCCATGTTGCCAATAGGCAATTAGCAAGGGGTTGATTGACCACTCTTCTCCAACAATGCTAAAGTTTGGGTACTCGTTCATTATTTGCCCTGCCCAAACACTCATGAAATCTTTATCGGAATAGGGGTAGGTGTCCTGACGGATGCCACCTAATTTAGCTGTTTCTATCCACCAAATGCTATTTTGAATTATGTATTTGGCCATAAAGGGGTTGCGTTGGTTGAGGTCGGGCATTCCGGAAACAAACCAGCCTCCGCTCATTGTTTTTTTATCGGATTGGGCTGCATAGAGGTCTTGGTTGGTGGTGCGCCTGTGGGAGGTGTTTATGTTTGTTTGGTCGCTCCAGTTGTCTTTGTTTTTTTCATAGTTGTCTTGAAAGTTTACCCAATCTTTAAATGGGAGGTCTTTCATCCACCAATGTTCGACGCCGCAATGGTTGGCTACTTGATCCATAATAAGTTTCATGCCGTTTTGGGTCAGTTTGGTTGCTAACTGGATGTATGTGTCGAGTGATCCAAACCGGGGGTCGATTTCATAGAAATTGGTCATGGCATAGCCATGATAGGATCCTTGCGGCATGTCGTTGGTTAACAGGGGGCAAGGCCAAATGGCGGTAAAGCCCATGTCCCGGATATAGTCCAAATGGTTTATAATGCCTTGGATATCGCCACCGTGACGGGCATAGTTGTCGTTTCTGTCTACGGTTTTTTCTTGTAGGGACGCAACAATATCATTTTGGGGATTTCCATTAGCAAAACGATCGGGCGTTATTAGGTATATGGCATCACTGCTGTTAAAGCCTATAAAGTCCTTGGCAGGTATTTCTCTTGTTTTAAGTTCGTATTGATGTACTAATTCGTCACCGTTATTTTGTTTAAACCTGATGTTGAATTTACCTGCTTTTGCGGTATTGGCGATTGTTAAATCAATGAATAAATAATTGGGGCTATCGGCGGTATGGACGTTTTTTATTTGTACGCCTTCATGGGAAATGTGTGGTGTAGCATTTGAAATGTTAGGGTGCTGTACCAAAAGTTGTAATTGTGAGCTTTTAAAGCCTACCCACCAGTTTGGGGGTTCTACTCTCTGTAATTGCGCATGGGACAACATGCTTGTAAAAATACAGAATAGACTGATACAAATTAAGTGTTTGATACTGTTTTCTTTGTTTAAATAGCAAGCCATGTTTTTATTTGGTTTCTTTGATACTAATGGCATATCCTCCACCAGGAACGGATAGCTGATTTAGTTTTGATTTGTTTGTAATTTTTTTGGATGTAATGGTATAGGCTTGGGGATTGGTTTTATAGTGTGCATCCTTGGCATCGGCATAGATGGTGGCTATGTATTGTTTGCCTTTTTCCAAAAAGTCGAATGTGATGGTTGAGGTTCTGGCATTGTTACCATTTACGTTGCCAACAAACCAGTTGTTTGTGTTCTTTTCTTTGCGGGCAACGGTAATGAAATGGCCAGGTTCTGCTTCGAGGTAGATGCTTTCGTCCCAATCGATAGCTACGTCTTTAATAAATTGGAAGGCATCCATAAATTGTTCGTAATGTTCTGGTAGGTCTGCAGCCATTTGTAGGGGGCTGTACATGGTAACGTATAGTGCCAATTGATTTGCTAAAGTGCTGTTTACGTGCGAATTGTTGTTTGGGTTGAGTTTGCTAATATCCATTTCAAAAATTCCGGGCGTGTAGTCCATAGGGCCGCCAATTAAGCGTGTAAATGGCAATATAGTAACGTGATTGGGTTTGGAGCCTCCAAAGGCCTGGTATTCGGTGCCTCTGGCCGATTCGTTGCCTATTAGGTTGGGGTAGGTACGGCAAATGCCCGTAGGTCGTACTGCTTCATGGGCGTTTATCATAATTTTGTAGTTGGCAGCTTTTTCGAGAGCGTATTGGTAATGGTTTATAATCCATTGGCTATAGTGGTTTTCACCCCGTGGCAAAATGGCGCCTACGTAACCACTTTTTACTGCGTCGTATCCATGGTCTTTCATAAATTGATAGGCTTGGTCCATATGGCGCTCGTAATTGCGAACGGAACCAGAGGATTCGTGGTGCATAATCATTTTAATGCCTTTGGATGCTGCGTATTTGTGGATGGCTTCTACATTAAAGTCGGGGTAGGGTGTTACAAAGTCGAAAACATAATCTTTGGAATGGCCGTACCAATCTTCCCAGCCTTGGTTCCAGCCCTCTACCAGAACGGCATCAAAACCATGCTCGGCAGCAAAATCGATGTAGTTTTTTACTTTTGTGTTGTTTGCTGCATGGGTGCTGTTAGGTGTTACTTTTGTGTAATCGGTAATGCCCAATTGTACTGCGGGCAATTCATCGGTATAGGCCCATGAACTTTTTCCTGTAATCATTTCCCACCAAACGCCAATGTACTTTACGGGCTTAATCCATGAGGTGTCTTCTATTTTACAAGGCTCGTTTAGGTTTAGGGTTATTTTCGATGCCAGGATATCGCGGGCATCGTCACTAACTATGATGGTTCGCCAGGGGGAATGAGAAGGGGCTTGTATGTGTCCTTTGTCGCCATTGGCATCGGGTGTTAGCCAGGATTCGAAGATCATTTTTTCGTCATCTAAATTTAAGTGCATACAGGAATAATCAATTAGTGCGGCTTCATGAAGGTTAAGGTACAGGCCTTCGGCTGTTTTCATGATTAAAGCGGTTTGTACGCCTGTAGGGGAAAAAGCTCTTTGTGATAAATTCTCGGTCATGGCTTTTTCTGATAGGCCTCTGATCTCTGAAAGTTTGGACTCGGTATAATCGTATTCCTGGGTGTCGTAATCGCCCGGAATCCAAAATGCGGTATGGTTGCCAGTCATGGCAAATTGTGTTTTTTCTTCTTTAATAACAAAGTATACCAGATTGTCCTGAGCGGGGAACTCGTAACGAAATCCGAGGCCGTCATCGAATAAACGAAAGCGGATTATAAGCATCCTGTTGGTTTCGTTCTGGGTTAGGGTTACTGCCAGTTCGTTGTAATGGTTGTGAATGTTTTTGACTTCTCCCCAAACTGGTTGCCAGGTTTGGTTGAAGGTAGCGCGTTCGATTTTTGAAATTGTAAAATCATCCAGCAAGGATTTTTTGTCGTCTTTCAACTCTAAACCTAGTTTACTTGTTTTTATAACGGCTTTGTTCTTATAGGATAATTGGTAGGTTGGTATGCCGTTGCTTTTAATTGAAAATTGCATAGTTAATGCACCGTTTGGTGATTTTAACTCTTGTGCAAGGGTGTAATTAAGGGCTAAGAGTAAAAGGGCCAGGGTTGTTATGATTGACTTCTTCATTTTTAATAATGTTTTACCTGTTGTGCATTTTGTATGGAATGCATCTTGATTTTCTGTTTGCATCAAAATGCACAAAGGGTTTATGTGTTTGTCTTAGTTCTAGTTTAAAGCTAGTAATTGCTCTTTTTGCAAGGACAGGGGTTTGTCGTTTACAAAGAACTCGAGGGGTTCTCCACTTATCATTTCAAATCGTGTTTGTTTTTGTGTAACGTTTACTTTTAGGATACGGTTTCTAAAATTCACTTTAAAGGAATAGTTTTCCCATTGTTTGGGTATTCTGGGTTCGAAATGTAGGGTGTTGTTTTTAACGCGCATACCGCCAAAGCCTTCTACAATGCTCATCCAGGTACCTGCCATAGAGGTAATGTGGAGTCCTTCGTGTACTTCTTTGTTGTAATCGTCTAAATCCAATCGGGAGGTACGTAAATAAAAGGTGTATGCTTGTTCCATACGGCCTAGTTTTGCGGCTTGTATGCTATGGACGCATGGGGATAGTGAGCTTTCGTGAACTGTAAAGGGTTCGTAAAAATCGAAATGGCGTTCTAGTTCTTCTTTTGTGAACTGGTCTTCAAAAAAATAAAATCCTTGTAGGGTGTCGGCTTGTTTTATGTAGGGTGAACGCAGAATCCTGTCCCACGACCATTTTTGGTTTATGGGGCGTTGTGATGTATCTAAATCGGATACTGTTATTAGCTCCTTATCTAAAAAGCCGTCTTGTTGTAAGTATACTTGATGTTTTTTTGAATATGGGAAATACATATTGTCGGCTACGGCTTTCCAAAGGGCCATTTCTTTTTTTGTAAGTTTGAGCTTTTTGGCAATCCTTTGAAAATCTGATTGGTATTCTGTGTCTACCTTTTCGATAGTTTCTAGTGTATAGTTAATGCACCATTGTGCTAAATAATTGGTATACCAGTTATTGTTTACGTTATTTTCGTATTCGTTAGGGCCTGTTACACCGAGGATAGCGTATTTGTTTTTGTCTTTTGAAAAGGTTGCGCGTTGCTGCCAGAATCTGGCAATGCCAATTAAAACTTCGAGGCCTTTTTCTGGGATGTAACTGTAATCTCCCGTATAGCGGTAGTAATTGTAAATTGCAAAGGCGATAGCGCCATTACGGTGTATTTCCTCGAAGGTGATTTCCCATTCGTTGTGGCATTCTTCACCGTTCATGGTTACCATTGGGTATAGGGCAGCTCCATTGTTGAATCCGAGTTTTTCGGCATTTTCAATGGCTTTTTCCAAATGGTTGTAGCGGTATTCCAGAAGGCTTCTGGCGACTTGCTGGTCTTTGGTAGCCATATAGAAAGGCATGCAGTAGGCTTCGGTGTCCCAATAGGTGCTGCCGCCATATTTTTCGCCGGTAAAGCCTTTAGGTCCTATGTTTAGTCGTGAGTCTTTACCAAGGTAGGTTTGGTTAAGTTGAAAGATGTTAAAACGGATGCCTTGTTGTGCTTTTACATCACCGCCAATGGTTATGTCTGCCATATCCCAGACATGGGACCATGCTTGCTTTTGGGCGTCGAGTAATTTATTAAAACCTAATGTTCTTGCTTTTTTAAGGGCGTTTTGCGCGGCAGCAATAAGTTTGTCCTTAGGGTGGTTTCTGTCGACGGTATAGCCTCCAAATTTATGGATGGCATAGGTCTCGCCTTTGTTAACTTGTGCTTGGTAGCTAAATGCTATGTAATTGGAATCTGTAAAACATTTTGGGGTATTTGATAGTGGGGCTTTGTTTAAAAATACTTTGGATTCCATAAAGGTACAGGTATGAAAATCTGTTTTCATGGTTTTTGATAGGATAAAGGCTTGTTCTCCTTCTTGGTTTACTTTTAGGGTATCCCAAAATTTATCGTCCCAGTTGGTGTCTTCGTTGGTAATGCCGCCATCTAAATAGGGTTCTAATATGATAGTTGCATTGTTGTTAAGTGGCGTGATTTGATACTGAATGGCACCAATTTCATCTAAGTCCAAGCTTAAAAAGCGTTTTGTGTTGACTTGTACCTGGGTATTGTTTTGCAGTGTAGCGGTAAAGGATCTGGACAGCCAGCCTTCTTTCATGTTAAGTTCTCGCTTAAAGCCTGTAATTGTTTTACAGTTAAACAGGTCGAGTTGCTCATCGTTTACGGTTACGTTAATGCCAATCCAATTGGGGGCATTGAGTACTTTTGCAAAATATTCGGGGTAACCGTTTTTCCACCATCCTACCCTAGTTTTATCGGGGTAGTATACTCCGGCAATATAGCTGCCTTGAAATGTAGGCCCGGAATAGTGCTCTTCAAAATTAGCACGTTGCCCCATGGCTCCGTTGCCTATGCTAAATATACTCTCGGAGGCTTTTACATGGTTTGCATTAAAGCCTTCTTCTATAATTGACCAATCGTTTGGTTTTATATAATCTTGGTTCATTTTTAAGTGTATTAGTAAGGGTTTTACCCAGTAATCGAGATTTGAATGTTTCGGGGTTTGCCTCGAAACCAACATGGTTTTTAATAACTACTATTTCAAGGGATGACCTTGAGGTAGTTTACTGTGCTCTCATACTTTTTTTAATTCTTCTTTTTTTGTTTTTATAAGGTTTTCCAGAAAGTCCTGATGGATTTCGGTAAAGTCTTTAAAAACAAAATCTGCTTCATTTAATATTGTGGCATTGCCAATGCCAATAGAAATCATATTTGCGATATTGGCAGCTTGTATACCGGCAACGGAATCTTCAAAGACAACGCATTGGTTTGCTGGTATGCTAATAGCATTGGCAGCTTTTAAAAATACTTCGGGATCTGGTTTTGCTTTTGTTACATTGTTGCCGTCTATTATGGCGTTAAACCGATTTATAAGGTTTACTTTTTTGAGTATTATTTTAGAGTTTTTACTAGCCGATCCTAAAGCTATAGGGTGCTTTTGCTTTGATATGTAATCAAGTATTTGGGTTACGCCGGGAAGAATTTCGTTTTCATCCATTTTGGAAATGTAACTTAGGTACTGATCGTTCTTTTCTTTCATGAGCTCCATAAACTTGTCTTTGGGAAGTGTTTTATTACCCCATTCGAGAATTTTATTTAAAGAGCTTTCTCTGCTAATGCCTTTTAGTTGTTCATTTTGATGAACGGTAAAATCGATACCAATACTTTTTGCGAGGGCTTTCCATGCCAGATAATGGTATTTAGCAGTATCTACAATAACCCCATCGAGGTCGAATATAAATCCTTTGGTGTTCATTATGTTACGATTGTATTGCATCATCAATATCTTTTACTTTAGATACTAATGCGGCAGCGATTAAAAAACTTATTCCGCTAATGAGTAAAGCGAAAATGGCTTGGTTGTTATAGGCATATTTAACTAATGGTCCGCCTATTAGGGCATTGATGATTTGGGGAATGACAATAAAGAAGTTAAAGATGCCCATGTATACGCCCATTTTTTTTGGTGAAATGGATCCTGCCAAAATAGCATAGGGCATAGCCAGAATACTGGCCCATGCAATGCCTACGCCTATCATGGATAGTATTAACCAGTTTTTGTCGGGCATAATATAAATGGAAAGCAAGCCTATACCACCAATGACTAAAGAAAGTGCGTGGGTGCGTTTTCTTCCAGTTTTTTTGGCAATGTAGGGTAAGGCAAAGGCATAGAAAGCGGATACTAAGTTGTAAACGCCAAATAGAATGCCTACCCAATCGCCTGCATCCTGAAAGGCGGTACTGCTACTGTCTGTGTGCTCTAAACCATAGACATGCTGTGCGATAGCTGGTGTAGCAAAAACCCATAATCCAAAGAGGCCAAACCATGAGAAAAACTGTACCCAGCTAAGTTGCCGCATGGTTGCCGGCATTTTTTTGAAATCGTCAAAGATATCTAAAAGACTGGATTGTTTTTGGTTGGTTTGGTTTGTGGTATCTTCGTTAGCGTGTGCCAGTTCGAAGTTTGCCAGTTCTTCTGGGGTATATTCCCTGGTTGTTAACACGGTTACCAGTATGGATGTAATGAGTACTCCTGCTCCAATAATGAACGACACTATAAGGTTTAAGGGTACTGTGCCCAGGGTTGTGGTGTTGGAAATGCCAAACCAGTTTGCTAGGGTGTAGGGCAGCCACGAACCAATAACGGCTCCAAATCCAATAAGTGCTGTTTGCACGCTAAATCCTAAGGTGCGCTGATCGGTTCTAAGGTTATCGCCAACCAGGGCCCTGAAGGGTTCCATTGCAATGTTAAAGGAGGCATCCATAATCATAAGCATGCCTGCTCCAACCCAAATGGCTGGTAGGAATGCAATAAACAAATCTGCTTGCGGTAATAGTACTAAACCAATAGAGGCAAGGATGGCTCCAACTAAAAAGAAGGGTTTTCTTCTTCCTAATTTTGGATGCCAGGTTTTATCGCTGTAATAACCAATAACAGGTTGAACAATAAGTCCCATTAAGGGAGCAACGATCCAAAACCAGGATAGTTCGTGAACATCTGCACCAAAAATCTGGAGTATTCTACTTGCGTTGGCATTTTGTAGGGCGAAACCCATTTGGATTCCCAAGAAACCGAAACTCATGTTCCATATTTCCCAGAAACTTAATCTACGCTTTTCCATTAATAGTATGTTTAGATTAATACTATTTGATAAGCGATATTACTTATCAAAACTTACTGTGAGAAGTGAAAATATAAGTTTTGATTTTGGACAAAGATATAAAAGAATTTAGATTTTCCTAATAAAAAAAATTATTTAGTTGATTCTCTTTCAATTAATTCGGTCTCTATAACTACCTTTATGAAGTCTGATTTTGATTCTGTATTTCCCATAAATTGACTGGATTCAGCGTCTAGTGCCTCCAGTCTGTCTATGAGTAAATTTGCAGCTTGTTCTCCCATTTTTTGTCCGTGCTGACTCACTGTGGTTAGACTGGGTGTGGCATGTTTTGACAGCACGCCATCTGTAAAACCTATCACTTGTACATTGTCTGGAATAGAGCGTCCTAATTTTCGGGCTGCCTTCATGGCTGTAACGGCATATATTTCATTTACGGCAAACACACCATCTATATTGGGGTTTGATTTTAAAAAGTGCTCTATCTCAATTTCTAAATCCTCCAGATGGTTATCGACATTCAAACTGTCATCAACCTTCAATATTAGATTAGGGTCGGCTTCAATTCCCTTGTTTTGTAATGCTTCCAGATATCCCTGAGTACGTAATCTGCCTACGCTTACATAATCCATGGTGGTGATTAATGCAATGTGCTTGCATTGATTGTCAATAAGTTTTTTCACTGCTTTAACGGCACCGTTAAAATCATCAACAATAACCTTATCACAACTTATTTCATTAACAACGCGATCGAACATAACAATGGGTATTCCTTGGTTCATGGTCGCCTGAAAATGATGGTAATCTTGTTTAAGTAAGGTTTCTTTAGAAATTGATAGTATAAAACCATCGATACTGCCATTGGCAAGCATTTCCATGTTTATAATCTCTTTTGAAAAGGACTCGTTAGATAGTCCAACGATAACATTATAGCCTCGTCTGTTAGCTATTAGCTCTATGCCCCTAATTACTGTAGAAAAAAAATGATGGACTATTTCTGGGATGAGGATACCTATTGTTTTTGTCTTTCTGTTCTTTAAACTGAGCGCAATATTATTGGGTCTGTAGTTATAAAGTTTTGCAAATGCCTGTATTTTTTGGGTGGTATCTTCACTAATTTCCTTGCTTCCGCTTAAGGCTTTGGAAACTGTTGAAACGGATACGTCTAATTCTCGGGCAATTTGTTTTAAGGTTATTTTTTTTCTCATAAACTTATAAAATCAAGTACTTTAAAAGTAAAAGTAAAATAGCGTTTTAAAGATACCACATTATTTGTTTTGATAGGTGTTTGATTGTTGTTTTTCTTACTAAAAAGGTGTATATTATATAAAGTTTTCAACACGAAAACGTTTTCGCTAAGAATTTCGTAATTTCTAATTATTTGTTTACAATTTCTTTACATAGTTTTAACCCGAGAAGTGAAAATATAATTGAACTAAACTAAACACATTAATTAAAAATAATTGTATGAAAACAATTGCAAATAGTTTGCTGTTCTTTCTGTTTTTTGCACCGGCTAGTCTGCTAGGGCAAACAATGCTTTCTGGAATGGTAACGGAACAATCAACATCATTACCGCTTCCCGGGGTAAATGTACTTGTTAAGGGTACAACTACAGGTACGGCAACCGATTTTGATGGTAAGTATACAATTGAAGTAAATGCAGGGGATGTCTTGTTGTTTTCTTTTATTGGGTATCAATCGCAGGAGGTAATCTATTCTGGACAAACCGAGTTGAATATTGTTATGGCAGAGGATGCCGCACAATTGAGTGAGGTTGTTGTAATAGGTTATGGGTCTACTTCTAAGAAGGATGCAACGGGTGCGGTAGAGTTATTAAAGGCTGAGGATTTGAACAAAGGGGCTATTGTCTCTGCAGATCAAATGATAAATGGTAAGTCTACCGGGGTAAGGATTGTAAATAGTGGTGGGCAACCGGATGCTAATCCTAATATTAGGATTAGGGGAGGTTCTTCATTGTCTGGTAATAATAGTCCTTTGATTGTAATAGATGGTATTCCTTTATCTAATATTAGTCCTGCGGGGCAGGCCAATCCTTTAACTTTGGTAAATCCTAACGATATAGAGTCATTTTCTATTCTTAAGGACGCTTCTTCTACGGCTATTTATGGATCGAGAGCTTCTAACGGGGTTATTATTATAACTACTAAATCGGGTAGTAAAGGGGCGCCGAAGTTTAATTTGTCGTCCAGTGTTCAGGTAGGTACACTACCTGATAAAATAGATGTATTTAATTCTGGTACGTATAGCGATTTTATTAATGCTTTGTATCCGGATAGCAGTGGTCTATTGGGTGTTAACGGAACGATTTACAATACGGATTGGCAGGAGGAAATTTATAGAACCTCTATGAGTGTTGATAATAATTTTAGTGCGCGGGCCAATTTGTTTGAAAAAGTGCCTTTCCGTGCTTCTTTTGGGCATTCGGGTATTACGGGGATATTAAAGGAGTCTCAATTAAATAGGTATACGGCCTCGTTAAATATTGCTCCGGAGTTTTTGGATAATCATTTAAAGGTAACGATCAATGCAAAGGGAATTGCTACAGAAAAGGACCAGCCGGATGAAGGTGCTATTGGGAGTGCTTTGGAGTTGAATCCAACGCAACCAGTGTTCGATCCCAATGGCGGTAAATTTAACGGATACTACCAGCTTACGGATGCCGATGGTAATGTGGGGCCAACAAATGCTTTGGCTAAATTAAAGCAGCGGGAGCGTAATGAGGATGCAGACCGGATTCTGGGTAATTTGGAGTTGAATTACAAGTTTCACTGGTTGCCAGAATTACGTGCTATCGTGAATATGGGATTGGATTATTCTGAATCGGATATCAATGAATTTTATTTGCAAAAAGCCATCGATGCTTATACTGTATATGAAGGGTTGGAGATATTCAACAATTTTAGCCCTAATTATGAGGAGACACAGTTAAAACGAGATCATACCTTGGATGGCTACTTGTCGTACACCAAAAACCTTGAGGGGTTTGTGACAAAAGTGGATGCGCAAGCAGGGTACTCGTACCAAAATTTTTATTCTGAGGGGATTAAATTCCCAACGAATACGGATAATGGTTTTAGACAGCCTTCGGAAGTTATTAGGTATGCGAATGAATTAAACTTGCAATCGTTCTTTGGGCGTTTGAATTTGGATCTTAAAGACAGGTATCTTTTAACGGCTTCTTTAAGGGCAGATGGTTCTTCTTTGTTTAGTGAAGATAAACGATGGGGCTATTTTCCGGCTTTTGCTTTTGCATGGAAACTGGATGAGGAAGGTTTTTTATCTGATTCTAATTGGGTTGATACCTTAAAAATGCGAATAGGCTGGGGTCTTACGGGACAACAGGATATTACGGGAACTGCAGGGTATTACCCGTATACGGCCCTTTATGTTGACGGCGACCCAACGGTAAGTTATATTTTTGGAAACCAAGCGTATACTACTTATAGGGCCAATGTTTATAATCCTGATTTAACATGGGAAAAAACAAAAACGCTTAATGTTGGTGTCGATTTTGAACTTTTCGAAAATATACTTTCAGGAAATGTAGATTACTATATAAGGGAGACCAAAGATTTACTGGCTGAGGTTCCTCAACCGGAAGGGGCTCTTAAAAACCGCTTTGTTAGTAATGTGGGTAATACGGAGAGTGAAGGTGTGGAACTGGCTTTACAATTGAAGCCTATTACTACGGATGATTTTTCTTTGGAGATTAATGGAAACCTGGCTTTTAATGAAACGTATGTTACGGATCTTGAGAATATTGAGCAATATTCCAGCGGGGGAGGTATAGGACGTGGTACGGGTGTTAATATTCTTCAAACGGCTGTTGGGCAGCGCGGACGTGCTTTCTGGTTGTATGAGCAGGTATATAATAGCAATGGCGATCCTATTGCAGATGCTTTTGTAGATAAGAATGGCGATGGTGTTATATCGGATTCCGATAGGGTATTCACCCCAGTAGATCCTAAATGGACTTATGGTTTTGGCACCAGTATTTTCTATAAGAATTTAGATTTTAGTGCAAATTTTAGAGGCCAGTTGGGTGGTCATATTTATGATGCTAATTTGTTAAATAAGGGGTATTCTGATGTTGCCATTCCTACCAACGATACAGGCTATATTAAAAATGCACTTAACTTATTTGATGGAACAACCTACAATGGGTTTCAGGAGAAGCAGTCGGATCTTCAGGCTTTATCGGATTTCTATTTGTCTGATGCGACATTTCTTAGGTTAGATAATATTACGCTAGGCTATAAGTTGGAAAACTTTATTTCTAAGAATCTTAGTCTACGATTGTATGCATCGGTTAACAATGTTTTTGTTATTACTGATTATAAAGGTTTGGATCCTGAAAATTTTGATGGTATCGAGCAATCGCCATATGCAAGACCAAGAACTTATACGTTTGGTGTAAACTTAGATTTTTAAATAAAAATATCATGATAAAGAAATTATTAATAATTGTATTGATCGCTACAGGAATGTATTCTTGTACAGACGATTTAAATACCGAACCTGTTGTTGAACAGAGTTTAGACAATTTACTGGCTTCAGACCCTGATGCTGCATTGGGTATTTTAGCCAGACTTTATGGTGGTTTTGTGCTTCACGGTACAGGAGTGCCAGGATCGGGAGACCAAGAAGCGGATATTGCTGGGGACGACCCGGGAGAAACGGTTTGGTTTAGAAGTATGTGGAACATGCAGGAGCTTACTACTGACATCGTGAAAAACCGATGGGGTGATGGCGGGCTTGATCCTTTAACGACAGCCACAGGATGGGTGCCAACTAATAAGTTTTTTGGTTACATCTATAACCGAAGCTATTTTAATATAGCTCAGGTAAACAATTTTATTTTGGATGTGCAAAAGGCTGGTGTTGAAAATGCGGAGCAGTTTGTGGCGGAAGCACGTTTTATTAGAGCGCTTACTTATTATTATTTAATGGATATGTTTGGTGGTGTTGTAAAGGTAACTGAAGCAGATGGGGTTACGGGAGTACTTAAAGCCAAAGAAACACGTGCTGATATCTTTAAGTTTGTTGAGGAGGAATTGTTGGCAATAGAGGAGGTTATTCCTGCAAACAATGACTATGGCCGTGCCAACAAAGCAGCGGTATATATGGTTTTGGCTAAAATTTATTTGAATGCCGAGGTGTATACGGGTACACCACAATACGATAAGGCTTTAACGTATAGCGAAAAGGTGATAACGGCATCTGGTTTTTCATTGGATGCAGACTACCAATCTATTTTTCAGGGTGATAATTATATGGCTTCCGAAATTATATTTCCGCTTATAGGGGATAGAACTAGTGTGCAGTCTTTTGGTAATTCGACTTATTTAACGAATGCCAGTTTGGGTGATACGACCATGCCAATAGGTGATTTTGGAAATTCTGAAGGGTGGTTTGGCCATCGTTGTACACCAGCACTTTATAGTTTGTTTGGTGATTTAAGTACTACAGGTGACGGAAGGGCCTTGTTCTGGACATCTGGTCATAATTATGAAATGACGGATTATAAGGTTTGGGAGGATGGTTATCCAACAACGAAATTCCAAAATGCTTATGCTTCAGGGTCTTCTGTAGAGAGTCGTTTTTCCGATACTGATATCCCGCTGTTTAGATTGTCTGATGCTTATCTTATGTATGCGGAAGCCCATTTACAAGGCGGCGGAGGTACTGTGGATGAAGCTTTAGGGTATGTAAATGCCTTGCGTGAGCGTGCCTATGGCAATACGATTGGGAATATTGATAGTGGTGAGCTGACCCTAGATTTTATTATCGACGAAAGGGCAAGGGAACTGTATTATGAAGGGCACCGAAGACAAGACCTAATACGTTTTGGATTGTTTACAGGAAGTGATTATGTATGGCCATGGAAGGGTAATGTAGCTGAAGGGGCTTCAATTCCTTCGCACTACAATGTGTTTCCATTTCCGTTGGAAGCGTTGCAAGCCAACCCATTGTTAGAACAAAATTTGGGATATCCTAATTAAAAAGTATTTACACATGAAAACACATAATATATTGGGCTATTTGTTTATAGCTATTTTAAGTATTGTATTTTACAACTGTAGTGAAAAAGAACTCGTTACTGTTAACGATAATGCCGAAACAACCTTACAGTTATCCAGTGAAGATGCTTTGGTATTAACAGAGGATATGGAAAGTGAAACAGCATTAACACTGTCTTGGTCCCGTCCTGATTTTGGATTCGAAGGGGCTGTAGCGTCTTACAATTTGGTGTTTGCTGTAAGTGGCACTACCGAGGTGTCACCGAAAGAAGTCAATGTTGGTAACACTTTGGAAAAAGCATTCACGGTTAAAGAGCTAAACACTATTTTTAATCAAGCGGGGGCTGTTGCTGGCATAGAAAATCAAATAAGTATTAGGGTACAAGCCTTATTGGGGGAAACTTCAGTGGCGGAGTCTAATGTAAAAACCATTACGGCAACGAGTTACTCTACTATTTTAGATTTGTCATCTACCTGGGGTCTGGTAGGTTCTGCAACACCTAATGGTTGGGATGGTCCCGATGTGCCATTTTATAAAACCAGTACAGGAAATGTATTCGTTACGTATGTTACGTTAGTAGGTGGAGAGATTAAAATTAGGGAAAATAACGACTGGACTCTAAATTATGGAGACACTGGAGCCGATGGAACTCTTGAAGAAGGCGGTGATAATATAATGGTTACAGCAGGTACTTATAAAATTACCTTTAGCCTAAATGACTTTTCTTATACCATCGAGGCGTATTCCTGGGGTCTGGTAGGTTCTGCAACACCTAATGGTTGGGATGGTCCCGATATGCCACTTACTTACGATGCAACATCCGATAAATGGCGTGCTATAGTTACGCTGGCAAGTGGCGAATTAAAAATAAGAAGCAATAACGATTGGGCTTTAAATTATGGAGATACCGGAGCTGATGGTACGCTAGACGAAGGTGGTGATAATATGGTTGTAACGAGTGGCAACTATTTGGTTACGGTAGATTTTAACAATCTGGAGTATACCGTTGAGCCTATTGATATTTGGGGTGTTGTTGGTAGTGCAGCTCCTAATGGTTGGGATGGTCCCGACGTGCGTTTTACACCAGATTATGCCAATGAGGGCGTATGGGTTCTTAACGGTGTTATGCTTGTTGATGGTGAAATTAAGTTTAGAACGAACGACGATTGGGGCTTAAACTATGGTGATGACGGTGTTGATGGTGTTTTAGAGCAAGATGGCGACAATATTGTTGTAAGTGCTGGTACGTATAACATCCGCCTTGATTTTTCAGACGAAAATAACCCAACGTATACTATCAACTAAAATATTAAAATGATGTCTAAAATATATATAAAAATATTGAGTGTTTTTTCAATACTGCTTTTGGCTTCTTGTACAAATGATACATTCGAGCGCATTGCTATTGAAGAAAATAGAAATGAATCAGATTATGCAACTGGTACTGCACAAGTAAGACCGGATGCATTGGTACCTGGTAATGGCGTGCTTATGCAAGCTTTTTATTGGGACGTTACCGAAGGTGGTATATGGTGGGATAATGTTAAATCGAAGTTGGACGGATGGGCAGAAAATGGCATTGATGCTATTTGGATACCGCCAATCTCAAAAGGGCAATCGGGTGGTTTTTCTATGGGTTACGATCCTTTTGATTATTTTGATTTTGGTGATTATGAGCAGCAAGGTTCTAAGGAAACCCGATTTGGTAACAGGGCGGAGTTGGAAGGTATGATCTCTAAGGCTCATGAAAATAGCATAGCGGTTATCGCAGATATGGTTATAAACCATAATAGTGGCGGTGATTTAGAGTATAACGAATTTAGACAGTTGGAATCTTATACGTCTTTTAAGCCTGCTTCGGGTATGTTTAGCCGTACTCAATATGATTTTCACCCTAATGCGGAGCACTTATTTGATGAGGGTAAGTTTGGTGGTTTTCCCGATTTGGATCTTTTAAATCCTTATGTACAAGATTGGATGTGGAAATCGGAGGAATCTGTTGCAAACTATTATTCTAATGTGTTGAAAATAGATGGTTGGCGTTTTGATTTTGTAAAGGGTTACGCGCCCGAAATAGTTAAGGAATGGGTAGAAACTGTTGGTGGTTATGCTATAGGCGAAAACTTTGATGGAAACTTAGCGGGGGTTGTTCAGCCCTGGGTAGAAAAATCTGGTGCTAGTGCTTTCGATTTTCCTAACTTTTTTAATATGCGTAATGCTTTTGAAAATAGTAATTTAACAAGTCTAACAGGGTCTAGTTTGTTTGCTAGTATGCCTAATAAAGCTGTTACTTTTGTTGGAAATCATGATACAGAGGCACGCGATGGGGGTAACGAATTTCCAGATAAATGGGAAACACATGCTTATGCTTTTATTATGAGTGCTCCAGGCTATCCAAGTGTGTTTTATTCGCATTATGAGGATAGTGGTGATGAGCAAAAGCAAAGAATACAGCAACTCATAAAGATAAGGCAGGAATTGGCGGCTGGCGATTGGATGGTTAATTATGTGGATACCGATGAGTTTATTGCTACGCGCACAGGCGATGGCGAAAAGCCCGGTTTGGTGCTGTATATAAATATTAGTAATGAGGAGGTGTCCAGAGATATCCAAACACATTGGGTTGATGCCAATGTAAAGGATTATACAGAAGAATTCTTTGTTTTTCAAAAATCGGATGCTTCGGGTATGGTTACTGTAAAGGCGCCTGCTAGTGGGTATGCTATTTGGGCCTATACAGATGAGGCACAAACGGCATTTCCAGATATGTTGTACTTACCAGGGAATTACCAAGGTTGGGATCCTGCTTCGGCACCGTTTATATCTTCTGTGAATACACCTAATTTGGACGGCTTGTATTCTGGTCATGTCCAATTAACGGAAGCAACGAACGAATTTAAGTTTACCGATGCTCCTAATTGGGACAATGGTATATATGGCGATTCTGGGGATGGCAGCTCAGGGATGTTGGCTGCTCCAGGTAATAATGTTATGTTGGCAGGACCATTAGATTACGAAATACATGTCGATTTAATCAATAATACATGGTCTGCCAATACATGGGCTATTATTGGTGATGCTACTCCTAATGGGGGGGATGAACCCGATACCGATATGTCCTATGATTTTGAAAGAAATGTATGGACAGTGACGGCTAACTTAACAGATGGTCAGTTGAAATTTAGGGCCAATAATGGTTGGGAGGTTAACTTGGGCGATAATAGTGCAGATGGTTCTTTGGAATCTGGAGGCGATAATATAGCTGTGACAGCAGGGAGCTATCAAATAGATTTGGATGTGCAAAATAACACTTATACCTTAGGAAATTGGGCTATAATAGGAGATGCTACTCCTAATGGATGGAATGACCCTGATACAGATATGACGTATGACGACGTGAATAGCGTTTGGGTTATAACTGCTGATTTGGTTGTTGGGGAGATGAAATTTAGGTTTAATAATGGTTGGGATGTTAATCTGGGAGATAACGGTGCTGATGGTACGTTGGAGTCTGGAGGAAGTAATGTTGCTGTTTCTACAGAAGGAAATTATACCATAACCTTAGATTTAAATGCAAATACGTATAACTTGATGCTTAATTAGGTTTTTTAATTTGATGACTAATTCAAACAAAAGAAGGCTACCTGTTTTGGGTAGCCTTTTTTAATGGATAAGCTTAATTAATGTTCGTCTTTTACTTCTTCTAGTTTGTTTTTTACCGCATCAGCAGTAGCATCAACAGCTTCGCCTGCTTCCTCAACGGCTGCGTCAACAGCATCACCAGCAGCATCGGCTGCCTCTTCAACGGCTTCTTCGACTGCATTTGCAGCTTCTTCAACAGCTTCGCCAGTAGCTTCAGCAGCATTTTCAATAGCGGCTTCTACAGAATCTGGTTTTTTTGTCTCTCTACAAGAAGTGAAAGCAAGACCTAATGCAACCAAAAGTGCGGTACTTAATACTAGTTTTTTCATTTGTTTAAGTTTTAGTGTTAATTGTTTAGTTTTAAAAAATGTTAATATTGAAGTGATTAAAAAAGTTTAAACCACTTCGTTGAATATAATAGTTTTTGTTTAAAATAAATTTAAGATTGTGTTTATTTTTTTACGACAACTGTTAAATTCAGCTTATATACGTAAGTAGTCTAATATTTGGATGACGGCACCTTTATTTTTTTTTATATAATTAAGATTGTTGTTGCCTGCTTGGGTGCGTTTGTCTGGATTTTTAATTAAATCGTGAAGTATGGTATTAAAAGCGGATTGATTGGATATGGAAAACATGCCGCCATTATCGATCATGGCTTGTGCTTCTGGGAATTTTTTATGGTTATTGCCTATAATTATGGGAATGCCAAATACGGCTGGCTCCAAGGTGTTGTGTAAGCCTGTGGTTCCCAAGGCTCCTCCAACGTAAGCAATATCTGCATAACTGTAAATTTTGGAAAGGATTCCTATGGTGTCGATAATAAATACCTGGGCATCAGAAAGTGTACAGGTGTCTTTTTCTGAAAACAAACAGGTTTTTACCTGGAGCTTTTCCAGAATATGTGCTATTTGATTGGTTTTAATGTTGTGAGGGGCAATAATGAATTTAGTATCTCCTGTCGCGTTTTCATTAATATAATTAATGAGTAAGGCTTCACCTTCTGGCCAGGTACTTCCGGCAACAATACATAATTTATTTTGTTTAAAGGTTTTTATAAAGTCAAGGTTGTTATTTTGCGATAACTGACTGGTAACACGGTCAAATCGTGTGTCGCCAGCAACAGTTGTCTTGGTGTAACCTATGCTTTCCAACAGGTTCTTAGAGTGTTCGTTTTGTGTAAAAATATGTTCAAATGTAAATAGGGCTTGCTTAAGTGATTTTCCATACCATTTAAAATAGGATTGCGATTTTCTGAAGGCTGCCGAGATGAGTATGGCACGTCCTTGTCTCTTTTTTAGTGCCTTTAAAAAATTGGGCCAGATGTCGTATTTAACAAAAACAGTAAGTTCTGGATTGACAAGGTCTAAAAATCGTTTAGCGTTGCTTTCCGTGTCGAGTGGTATGTATACAATAACATCTGCAACGGGGCTGTTCTTTTGAATTTCATAGCCCGATGGAGAAAAAAAGCTTAATACAATTTTATGCTGTTTGTAATGTTCACGCAATGCTTTAAAAACAGGAAGCCCTTGTTCGTATTCGCCCAGGGATGCGCAATGAAACCAAAGGGTCTTGTCTGTCTTGTTTAGATGTTGGTTTAGTAGGTTAAAAGTACAAGTGCGTCCATTTACACCGCGTTTAATTTTGGTGTTGAACGGGCTTAGCATATTAAGTCCTAAGTTAGCCAGATGGATGCCGGTATTGTATATAAAACCCAATGTTTTTTCTTTGGAGCTAAAATACATTTCTTTAGAATAATTCCCTTGAAAATATATAATTGTTTTAAAGAACTCAATTTGATATAACAATTTATTAAAACTTAATTTAATTATAACATTATTCATGAATCTTTCATTGGTAACGTGTGTTAATTTTGTAATTTCGTAGCTTATTAAACTTACGGGCATGCATTAGAAATAAGTCCTGTTTATTCCCAAATATTAACATGGACTCTAATTTTTTTTAGATGAAGAAAATTCAAATGGTCGACCTAAAAGGTCAATATGAAGCGATCAAGGGTGTTGTTAATCCTTCAATAGAGGAAGTTATTGAAAATACAGCGTTTATTAATGGTCCTAAAGTTCATGAGTTCCAACATAATTTAGAACGTTATCTTGGTGTTAAGCATGTTATTCCTTGTGCTAATGGAACGGATGCTTTACAGATAGCCATGATGGGCTTGGGGTTAAAGCCAGGTGATGAGGTTATTACGGCCGATTTTACTTTTGCAGCGACAGTAGAGGTAATAGCACTGCTTAACTTAACACCTGTTTTGGTAGATGTTAATGAAGACGACTTTAATATTAGTATTGAGGCGATTAAAAGGGCTATTACACCAAAAACCAAAGCGATTGTTCCTGTGCATTTATTTGGTCAGTGTGCCAATATGGAAGCCATTATGGAGCTTGCTGAAGCGCATAATTTATATGTTATTGAAGATAACGCCCAAGCGATTGGAGCAAATTACACTTATAAGGATGGAGCTAAGGCAAAAGCAGGTACTATAGGCCATGTTGCTTCTACATCCTTCTTTCCTTCAAAGAATTTAGGTTGTTATGGGGATGGTGGTGCTATTTTTACAAACGATGATGCTTTGGCCCATACCATTCGCGGTATTGTAAACCATGGCATGTATGAACGTTACCATCACGATGTGGTGGGTGTAAATTCAAGATTGGACAGTATACAGGCTGCTGTATTGGATGCTAAGTTGCCTCATTTGGATAGTTATAATAAAGCGAGACAAGAGGCCGCAAGAAAATATAATAAAGCTTTTGAAGCCTATGAAAATATAATAACCCCTAAGGTGTCGAATGGTTGCAAGGAAATTTGTGATACTTGCGATTGCCATGTTTTCCATCAATATACATTGCGAGTTATAGGAACCGATAGGGACGCTTTAGCTAAACATTTAAATGAACAGGGCATTCCATGTGGGGTGTATTATCCAATTCCGTTACACAGGCAAAAAGCTTATGCTGATGCGCGTTATAATGAAGATGATTTTAAAGTGACCAATCAATTAATACAGGATGTTATTTCATTACCAATGCATACTGAGCTGGATGACGAACAAATAGAGTATATTACCGAAACAGTTATAAAATTTACAAATGGATAAAATATTAGTTACAGGAGGGTTGGGGTTTATAGGGTCCCATACGGTTGTAGAGTTACAGAATGAAGGTTATGAAGTTGTTATTATCGACGATTTATCGAATTCAACCGAAAAGGTTTTGGATGGTATTACTGCGATAACTGGTAAGAAACCGATTTTTGTAAAACTTGATTTGAAAGATAAAGCAGGTGTTGAATCGTTTTTTAAGGCGCATAGTGATGTAAAGGGGGTTATTCATTTTGCGGCGAGTAAAGCTGTAGGTGAAAGTGTAGAAAAGCCTTTGTTGTATTATGAAAACAATATTAATACATTGGTATACATCTTAAAGGAGTTACAAAAGTTGCCTTCGGCTTCGTTTATTTTTAGCTCATCTTGTACGGTTTATGGACAGGCCGATGAATTGCCAATTACTGAGAATGCACCGGTAAAGCAAGCTGAATCGCCTTATGGAAATACTAAGCAAATAGGAGAAGAAATTATTAGAGATACTTGTAAAGTATCATCTTCTATTAAAGCTATTGCACTTCGTTATTTTAATCCGGTAGGAGCACACGAATCGGTTGAAATTGGGGAGTTGCCAATAGGGGTGCCACAAAATTTAGTGCCATTTATCACGCAAACGGGTATTGGGTTACGTGAACAGCTGTCTGTTTTTGGTGATGATTACCCAACGCCAGATGGTACTTGTATTAGGGATTATATCCATGTTGTGGATTTAGCAAAAGCTCATGTGGTGGCTCTTAAGCGTCTTTTGGAAGATAAGAATAAGGAGAACTACGAAACTTTTAATTTGGGGACAGGTAAAGGGAGTTCTGTTTTAGAGGTAGTTGGTGCTTTTGAACGTGTTTCAGGGAAAAAACTGAACTATAAAATTGTAGGCAGAAGAGAAGGTGATATCATCTCTGCTTATGCTGATACTACAAAAGCCAATGAAGAGTTAGGCTGGAAAACTAAGTTGACTTTAGACGATGCTTTGCGTTCTGCATGGAATTGGGAACAAAAAGTGCGAGGTTAAGTCGATACTTTTAATGATAGAAAAAGGCTGCTAAATTGTTTTTAGTAGCCTTTTATGCTTTTAGACAGACCGGATTTTCAAAGCCTTATTGTTAATGAAAGCAATACAGGGTCAACCTGTTAGCTTAAAGTTGTATATTTATATACTAACCAATTAAGCTTCATTTATGAAAAGACTGCTTTTTTTAGTGCTGTTATTGCTACTTTCATTTAAAGGAATTTCTCAGGATACATATTTACACTGTGGTAAAGTTATTGATACTAAAAACGGTGATGTTCTAAAGGAAAAAACAGTTATAGTCTCAGGCAACAAAATTATTGCGGTAGAAAACGGTTACATAAACCCAGAATCTTCTGGTGATGTGGTGGTCGATTTAAAGGATAAGACCGTAATGCCGGGACTAATAGATATGCATGTGCATATAGAACACGAAACGAATCCGAATCGTTATTTGGAGAAATTCACATTGAATGACGCCGATATTGCATTTAATGCTCAGAAGTTTGCTAAGGCAACGCTGCTGGCGGGTTTTACAACGGTAAGAGACTTAGGGGGAACGGGGATTAATATATCGCTTAGAAACGCCATTAACGCCGATAAAGTGGATGGTCCCAGAATTTTTACTTCTGGTAAATCCTTAGCGACCACTGGAGGGCATGCAGACCCTACGAATGGTAGGCGTAAAGATTTAATTGGTGATCCAGGGCCCAAAGAAGGGGTTGTAAACAGTGTTGATGATGCTAAAAAAGCGGTACGTCAGCGGTATAAAAATGGTGCCGATTGTATCAAGATTACAGCTACGGGAGGGGTATTAAGTGTCGCAAAGAGTGGCACAAATCCGCAGTTTACTATTGAGGAAATTAAAGCAATTTGCGAAACTGCTAAAGATTACGGGATGCATGTTGCTGCTCATGCGCATGGCGATGAAGGTATGAAACGTGCTATTCTGGGAGGCGTAAAAACCATAGAACACGGTACTTTAATGAGTGAGGAAACTATGGAGCTTATGAAACAGTACAACGCCTATTATGTGCCTACCATTACTGCTGGAAAAGAAGTGGAACAAAAGGCTAAAATAAAAGGCTTTTATCCGGAGATAGTGGTGCCCAAAGCATTAGCCATCGGGCCTCAAATTCAAAATACTTTTGCTTTGGCCTATAAGAAAGGTGTGGGGATAGCTTTTGGAACAGATGCGGGTGTATTTAAACACGGGGACAATGCGAAAGAATTTGGGTACATGGTTCAATCTGGAATGCCGGCAATGGAAGCTATACAATCTGCGACGGTAACGAATGCTTTAATATTGGAAAAGGAGGAAGAATTAGGGCAGATATATCCGGGGTTTATAGCCGATATTATAGCAACTACCGAGGATCCTACAAAAAACATTGCTACTATGGAAGATGTGGTTTTTGTTATGAAGGAAGGTAAGATTTATAAAGATTAGAAAAGGAACAAAAAGGCCTGAAAAGTGTCATTTTGAATGAAATGAAGAATCTCTTAAAATTTAATTTATTGTTTTTAATGTATTAAGATTCTTCGCTCCGCTCTGAATGACAAAATAAATCACTTTTCAGGCCTTTTTAACTTCAAATATTTTAAGCTACTTTTTCTTTTTAAAACTGACAAATACCAAAATAATCATGCCCGTTGTAACCGAAAGATCGGCCATGTTAAAAATGCCGGTTCTAAAAATACCTCCTAAATCAATGTGAAAAAAGTCGGTTACCGAACCATAAACAATACGGTCGTATACATTGGCAATACCACCACCAATAATACTGGCAAAAGCAAAAAGGGATAGTTTGTCCAAAGACTTGTCCTTAAGGATATGGCGTAGTACAAGGCCAAGTACAATTATAGGTAGTATAAGTAATAATATAAGTCTGAGGGTAGGGTTAAAATCGCTGCCCATACCTAAAAAAGCACCTGTGTTTTCTACGTTATGTAGGGTGAAATAATCACCAATAATTTGAGACCTTTGCGAAGAAGGTACATAAATCCTAACGATAACCTTGGAGATTTGATCTATGGCTATCGTTATAAAAATTACTAAGGCAATATATAGAGTGCGTTTTGATAACTTCATCTATAAGGAGCTTTCAAAGGTTGCAGAGGTAACCTCTGATGCTCTATCTATCTTTTTTACCAAGCCTTGGAGTACTTTACCTGGTCCTACTTCGGTAAATAAAGAAGCGCCGTCGGCGATCATTTGCTGAACGGATTGCGTCCAACGCACTGGTGCTGTTAACTGTGAAATTAAATTGGATTTAATTGCAGTTTCGTCTGTTACTGCATTTGCAGTTACATTTTGATAGATTGGACAATTGGGTTTGTTAAATGTTGTGTTTTCTATAGCTGCAGCTAATTCTTCACGGGCAGGTTCCATTAAAGGAGAGTGGAAGGCACCCCCAACAGGTAATACCAACGCGCGGCGTGCACCAGCTTCTTTTAGTGCTTCGCATGCTGTGTTAATGGCGTCGATTTCTCCAGATATAACGAGTTGTCCGGGACAGTTGTAATTGGCCGCGACTACCACGCCTTCGGTAGCTTTACAAATAGTTTCTACCACAGCATCGTCTAAACCTAGAACAGCAGCCATCGTACTTGGTTGTAATTCGCAAGCTTTTTGCATGGCCAAAGCACGTTGTGATACGAGTTTTAAACCGTCTTTAAAGTTTAAAGTGCCATTGGCTACCAATGCAGAAAACTCTCCTAGTGAATGTCCGGCAACCATGTCGGGTTTAAAAGCATCGCCCAACGTTTTCGCTAAAATAACCGAATGTAAAAAGATAGCGGGTTGGGTTACTTTGGTTTCTTTAAGTGCTTCGGCAGAGCCTTCGAACATAATGTCTGTGATATTGAATCCCAGAATGCCATTGGCTTGTTCAAATAGTTCTTGCGCTAATGGCGATTGCTCGTATAGGTCTAAGCCCATTCCTGTGAATTGTGCTCCTTGACCGGGAAATATATATGCGTTCATAGTTGTTTATTTTATGCGGTGCAAAAATAGGAATATTTTTAAAGATGTTAGACTGCTTTGTTACTAGATGTTAGATTATGTAATGTAAACGGCATGTATTTGGAGTTTATAGTCCCACAATTGCTGCTTCGGCACAACGTTCGCCATCCATAGCAGCCGATACTATGCCTCCTGCATAACCACCGCCTTCGCCACAGGGAAACAGTCCTTTTACTTCTGGGTGTTCTAGTTGCTCATTTCTAGGGATACAAACGGGCGATGAGGTTCTGGATTCTACGCCAACAATATTAGCTTCTTCTGTGTAATATCCTTTCATTTTTTGACCGAAAGCTTGAAAGCCTTTACGTAATCTGCTTCCTATTAGTTTGGGAAGTAAAGAATGTAAGGGGGCCGATTTTAAACCTGGCTGATAGGAGCATGGGTTTAATTGAGGGGATAAATGGCCTTCAACAAAATCGGTAAGGCGTTGTGCAGGGGCTACTTGACTGCGTCCCCCAGCTGTAAAGGCTAGTTTTTCTAAATTTTTCTGGTATTCTAAACCTTTTAGTGCCCCAAATCGTTCGTATTTATGTAAGTCGGTATTGGCGTTAATTTCAACCACAATGCCGGAATTTGCAAATAGGTTGTTACGTTTGGAAGGCGACATGCCGTTAACAACAACTTCGCCGTTATTGGTAGCTGCGGGTACGATAAAACCACCCGGACACATACAAAACGAGTAAACACCCCTGTGGTTTATTTGCTGGACTAAACTATATGAGGCTGCTGGTAATAAAGGATCGCGTTCGCCATTGCAATGGTATTGGATACTATCGATGATGTGTTGGGGGTGTTCTACCCGAACGCCCATAGCAAAGGATTTGGCTTCTAGGGCTATTTGTTTTTTTGCCAGTAAGTAAAAGATATCACGAGCCGAATGACCGGTAGCGAGAATAACGCGATTCGCGGCCATCTCATCACCGTTTTGTAAGTGTATGGATTGAATGCTGTTGTTTTTTATGGTAAAATTAACGACACGGGTTTCAAAATGAATTTCACCACCGTACTTTAAGATGGTTTCTCTTATGTTTTGTACTACTTTGGGTAGTTTGTTAGTGCCTATGTGTGGGTGGGCATCTATTAGTATTTGTTCGGTAGCGCCGTGAAATACGAGATTTTCAAAAATACGTCGTACATCACCGCGTTTTAGGCTTCTGGTATATAGCTTGCCATCGCTATAGGTGCCTGCGCCGCCTTCGCCAAAGCAATAGTTGGAATCTTCGTTTACAAAATGTTCTTGATTGATGGCTCTTAAATCGCGTCTTCGGTCCCGAACATTCTTGCCTCGTTCGAGAACAATGGGCTTGAAACCAAGTTCTATACAACGTAAGGCTGCATACATACCAGCTGGTCCAAAACCAATGATGTGAATGGGTTTGCTTTTGGAAACGTCTTTGTAATTAAATTGGTATTGTGATGTTTTTGGAAGGGGTTCTTTAATGTAGACTGCTACTTTATAGTTGATTATAATTTTAGGTTTTCTCGCATCGATAGATTTACGAAGTACTTTTACCCCGCTAATGTCGTTTTTGTCTATACCTAAAAAGCTTGCTGATTTTATTAGCAATATGTCGCTAAGCGCTTCTTCTTTAAGCGTTAAGCGAAGCTGAAGTTCTTTTACCATGATGCAAAATTAGGGAAAATAGCGACAGGCACTGAAAAAGATTTTTTGAAGTATTTGGGGATGATAATTTTGATGTTATTTCGCTAAGCGAAATCCAAGTGTTGGTAGGCGCATGGAAGAGGCTCTTGCGTTTCTATCTTTTGTTCTAATACTGCCCTTTCGGTGGCTAAAGGAGCCTCCTCTTAAAACTTTTGAATCTAGTATGTTTCCCAACTTATCGCAAGGGTATGGTGTTTTATTGTTACTAACCCATTCCCATATGTTGCCACTCATATCGTAAAGTCCCAGTTCGTTGGGTTTTAATTGTCCAACGGGGTGTGGTCTGCTATCTGAGTTTTCTTCAAACCAGGCAACTTCATTGGGATTGTTGCTTCCAGCATATGTGTAGCCAAAACTTTTTTCGCCTCCTCTTGAGGCGAATTCCCATTCTTCTTCTGTTGGTAGCCTGTACGTTTCTCCATATTTTAGATTGATTGCTGCGATGAAGTTTTGTATGTCGTCCCAAGATACTTGTTCTACTGGGCACTCATCACAATTGGCAAACTTGCTGGGTCTTGTTCCCATTATTTTAAACCAATCTGCCTGGGTTACTTCATATTTGCCAATATAAAAATCTTTTACAGATACGGAATGCGGGCACTCATCTGCTATCCTAAGCTCTGGATCGCCACCGTCATCAACATTATCCATACCTCCCATTGTATAATTGCCCCCGGTAATATGTATCATGTCTAAACCGGATTTTTTGAATCTTGTGCTTTCTTTTTTAGTATGGTGCTCTGTAGCCCGCTGTACCTTTTCTTTTTTTGTGGGACAGCTTTGTAGCGTTAAAAAGCCTATTGACCATAAAAAAAAGAAGGGGGTAAGGGAGGTGTACTTGTTTGTTTTATTTCTCAATTTTCAACGTTTTTATGACTAGGGTCTATTGTTTGTGATCTAGTGCCTGGGTATGGCAATCCTTTTTTTAAATGTATAGGTAATTGTATTCTATTTTTTTGTTAATGATTTTTTTTGCCACCTCCACCTCCTGTATAGGGGTATTGGTCAAATCCATCAAAATCGGGATTTTTTGCTCGTGGGTCGTTAAGGCTTGTCAATTTATTTTGAAGCTTGTTTCTTAAATTCTTTAAGACGTGAATATATGCGGGATCTTCTGCTATATTGATTAATTGGTCTGGGTCGTTTTTTAGATCGTAGAGTTCTTCTTCTGGTCTTTTTCCAAAACAAAGTTGGTATGCCCTAAGATGGTCTGCATCTTCATCTTTATTTTCTATGATATAATCTTTGGTTGGCCCTGGGTCGCAATCGGCATACCATTGATTGGGATAGTTTGTGGTTCCTATATTGCCAGTACCAGCAGGCCAAAGATTGGATTTGTAATTGCGTATATACAAAAAGGCTTCGTTTCTGTATCCACGGGATGGGTATCCACCCATATTGGGTTTTTCTTGTGCGGGTACATGACGTTCTTTTCCAAATACAATATCTGAACGGTTTTTGGTATCGATGATACCCGATTTGTTAGATTTTAGGATGTTGGCAAAACTGCTTCCGGTCATAGCATCTGGAACGCTTATTTCTGTTATTTCAAGTAGTGTGGGGGCAATGTCTGCGAAAGAAATAAAGTCGTTTACTTTGCGAAGGGGTGTTATTTGTTTACCCCAGCGAACGGCAAAGGGAACGCGAACGCCAGAATCGTAAAGATTGCTTTTACAGCGAGGGAATGGCATACCATGATCGCCGGTCATGATAATAATAGTGTTTTCCAGCAAGCCGTGTTTTTCTAGTTGTGAAATGACCGTGCCTACCAGGCTGTCCCATCGCTGCACTTCGTAATAATAATCGGCGATGTCGTTTCGTATGGTATCGGATTCTGGAAAATGCTTAAAGCGGTGTACTTTCTTTATGTCGATACCACTTTGTTTACCTGTTCCTTTTTTGTACGGACGGTGTGGGTCTGAAGTTCCTAGCCAGAAAAAAAACGGGGTTTCGTTATTATTTGCGTTAAGAAATGCCTCGAATGTTTGGTATGCTTTGTTAGAGGGGTGGGAGCCGTGATAGGCTATCCAATTGTCTAAATTACCGGGTCCCCATGTCTTTGCTGTTGTCCTTCCTGTTGCGTAACCATTATTGGCTAATAGGTGTATAAAACTTTGATGCTTTTCTGGAAGGGTACTCCAGAGGTTGGCTCCGGATTCAAGTTCCCAATGGTATTTTCCGGTAATGAATACGTTTCTGCTAGGGGTGCAGGATGGACTTGAAACGTAAGCGTTATTGAACAGTACACCTTCATTGGCGATTCTGTCAAAGTTGGGTGTTTTTATAATGCTGTCTCCATAGACTCCTGCATGTGGCCATCCCCAATCGTCGGCAAGGCAAAAAACAATGTTGGGACGTTCTTTTTGGTTCGTTTGTCCGACGGCAGTATATAATGCTATGCTTAAAAGCAAACATGTTAGTAATGTTTTGTTCATATATTATTAATTATTTAATTGTATCCAGGTTTAATCGATATGCACTATAAGGTTTTATGTATGTGTCGTGACTGTATTTATTTTTCTTCAATATTTTTAAATCCTGAAACATGGGATAGGACAGCCTTCCATTTTCCTTCTCTTTTTACAAGTACATTGCTTGATTGGTAAATAGATTTTATTGAATCTTTTAGGATATGACCTGTCCCACAAATAATTGCAGTGCCATTGTCTAAAATTTCGAATCTCTTGATTTCATAATTGAATGAATCATTTTGAATGGCATTTTTCTTTAACCAAGCTAATTCATCTTTTTTGCTGTACCAATTTCCTAGATTGTCTATCATCTTGAAATCATCTCCTAAAATTCTGTCTAAAAGTAATGTGTCTTGCTCTGCATAGGCTTTAGGCCATTCGTGCTCTTTTAAATACCTAAGAGCTTTTTTATCGTCTTCGGTAACTAAAATAGGATTTGCCTTGTTTTTTGTTTTGCATCCTGTAGTTAATGTTATAAACAAAGTGATTAGTAAGGTTTGGATCGTTTTTCTCATTTTAAACAGTCTTAGTTTTGTGAATTATATTGATGCTTAACTTTTGTCTTAACAAATGTTTAGTAACTCATAGGGTGTTGGTACATATTTCTAGAAGTAAATTTACCTATTTCTTGCCAAAATCTTGATTTAAAAATGGAGGGCGAATATTCTTGTTTGTAATTATGTAAGGCAAAAGGGTACTATTTGTAAAAACTATTCGAGTGCTTATGGTTTTTGTTATATAGTTTTTATTCATATGATACAAGTCATGGATGCATTGTTTTTAAACATTAAAAGGATTAAAGTCTGGTGTACAGTAATATCAGGTATAACTTTGGGTATATTCTTCTGACTTATTTTGCTATAAATTTTATAGCTGCCTCAATTGAATAGAGTACTGTTGTGGAGCGGGCGAAATTCATAGTTACTTGATATATCAATTAATTGATTTTGTTTTTTTCCAATATAAGTATCCAAAAATTAGTATGATTACCATATAAAATGTATTGAATACCATACTATGAACAAACTCATTTTGAGTCTCAGTTATAGTGAGTAATATACTTCCAAAATGATTATTGCTGCCATGCAGTAAGGCTCCTATGAAAATTGAATAGCTATTAAAACCAAGATAAGCGATAATGAGGGAAAGAGCCATGCCAACCAGCGGATAGGTTATGAAGGTTTCTATAAATGGATGATTGGGGAAATTGTAACCTTGCAATGCTATGGGCATATGCCAAATGCCCCATACCAAGCCTAGAAAGAGTATCCCTTTAATGGCTCCGAAGCCATCAATCATTTTTTCTTGCAAGTAACCTCTCCAACCTATTTCTTCCCCCAATATGAGTAGTGTAGTGACAGGGTAACCTAGTGCGAGCAGAACAGCTACTTTAAATGGAGAGCCTATCTTAGACCAATCTGGTACTGTTCTCACATCTAAGAGTATTTGTGTGCTGATTATGAATCCAAAATAGAGAATAGGAATGATAAATGCTCCCAAAGCTCCTTTAAATGACGGTTTGAAAAATTTCAAGTCTTTCCAGGTGCCGCCTTCTTTTTTGTTGAGAATGAAAGCTAAGATCGCTGGGATAAAAGCGTATACCAACATAATAATTGATCTTTCAACGGCTTCTGAGAAATTAAAAAGTCCGATGCTTATGAAACCAAAAATCCAGGAGATACCCAGAACTAACAGGATATATTTTTTTGCTTTTTGAAACTGAAGGGTAGGGTTTGGAGAGTGAAGCTGTTTACTAGTGTGTGTGCTCATTAAGATTATTGTTTATCTAATTAAATGTTTGGCAAATGAATGGATAAACAAGGTATCAATCGACTCATTGGAAACTTTGAGACTCTTTATCGGATAATTTTTTAAATGCTATAGGAGTCATACCGACTTGTTGTTTAAAAACGCGATTGAAAGTAGCTTTGGAATTGAATCCCGAATCGAAAGCTATAGCGAGCAAAGTTAAGTTTTTAGCAGCTCCTTCTTTTAGTTGCTTTGTAAAATAGTTTATGCGGTGTTTATTGACGTATTCGTAAAAATTTGAATCTAAACAAATGTTGAGTAGGTGAGATAATTTCTTATCTGAGACATCTAGAATATTTGCCGTTTCTCTTAAAGAAAGATGCTGTCTTTTGAAAAGCTTTTGTTCTGTAAATACGTTTTCTAAATGAATTTTGAGCTCCATAAATTCTTCCGATTCACAATCGTAAAAGGGTTTGGATTTGATTTTCTTTTCATGGGAGATTTCCTTTTTAATTGCTTCAGGGGAAATATCATTAACCAAGAAAACTTGTACTTGATTGATTCCGTAATAACCTATATACCAAATGAGCAGTACTAAATAAAAGAGGTTTATATATATTAGGATAGAATGAATAGGATAGGCAACAATTAGCAGCCCGCTTATTATATCTATAATCAAAAACAGGATAAATCCTCGAATCCAGATAGCGAGCCATTTTAAATCTAACGTGTTTAAAGTAGCATAATTGTTTTTTACCAACCTTTTATAGTGTTTTAGTAACTTGTTACTTAGAAAAAGATAATAGGCCAAGTACAAAATACCTAGAAAGGGAATTACGAGTAAAATGGCTTGAAAAATAACTGTTTTGCCATCTATAGGCAGTCCCAAATAGTATTGAGGGATACTGTAAGCAAAAAAGGCAATAAAAGAGGGGAGCAGTCCTCTTATAAATTTTTGTGAGTCAATCTTAGAGGTATAGATAGTTTTTATATAATGGAAAATCAAAGGCCCTAAAGCAAAAGGAATAATAATCCCAATGGGTGATATTATGGTGGCTAAAATATTCAGTTTCAAATACAAAGATGCATAGGTAAGAAACAAGATTAAAAAACTCAAAAGAGTGAAAACTAGAATTTTATTTGCCTTTTGTTTTTTCCAAATACGACTAAGTAATAGTATTAGAAAAAGGTTTGTGCTAATTCCAGAATATATTAAAAATGAAGAGAGTTCTTTCAAAAGAATATTTTTATAGCTAATAAAGTATTTAAAAATTTTTTATCCAAAAACTTGTCTTTTTCTTATTTGGAATTTTTTACAAAATGATTATAACGTTTTGTGGGTGGTTTTCTGTCTTAACTTAAAGATAGCAAATTGTAATAAATTCCGATTAAAAACTCAGAGGCAATGAACTATGCACTTACATGGTGCTAACCTTTAGCTTTATTTAATTCAATTGTTTTTTGAAGCTGCAAAATAAAAAGTTCTGTTTTGTGTCAAATGGTGTAATGTGATCTTCGGTTACACATTTAATTTTTACAAAACTATTTTCCAGTTCTGATGTTAACTCATGTTCACTATATTGTTTAATATCAAGTCCGCTACATTTTTTAGGTCCATTTTCAGAAAAAGCCCCGATTGTTAAAAATCCATTCACATATTTTCTTGCGGTATCGACATATTTCTTTATCTCGTTATTTGTAGTAAGAAAATGAAAAGTAGCTCTGTCGTGCCAAACATCATAAGTCATTTTAGGCTTAAATTCTGAAATATCACTTACAATCCAATTTACTTTATCTGCTTTGTTTCCTAGTCGTTTTTTCGCTTTTTCAAGTGATTTAGCAGAAATGTCAAGTACAGTAATATTTTCATATCCTTCATCAATTAAGCAATCTACAAGTTTGCTGTCTCCGCCCCCAATGTCAATAATTTTAGCAGTTTTGTCAAGTCCGAATGAGTGTATGAATTCAAGTGAAGTTTTAGGTGTTTCTTGAGTCCAACTTACTTGTTCTGGGTTTTTGGTTTTATAGACTGTTTCCCAATGTTTCTTTCTGTTTAAATTCATTCTGTTTTTGTTTTTTTAGTTTGTGCCTAACTGCTCTTTTAAGAGTAGTTGCGGGATAAAGTAACTAACTTACTGAAAAAAGAGTAAACAAGAACTAAGCAATTAATTTTACACATCTTTGTTGGATTTAGTTATTTTATAAATCTTAATTACAGGGTCGAAAGTGTCGATTCTGTCATATTTTATTTTTTCGATTGAATTTAATAACCCTTCCGTGAATCCATTTCTTTTGTAGTCCCGGAAATTAGAATAATGACTTGTAAATCTTTGGTCTAACCACAAAAGCATTTTCTGTCTTATGTTTTTTGGTTCACAGAATCCACAAATAATGGTTGTGTTAGATGAGGCCAATAGTTTTTTTATTAACTCTATAGACTTTTCCAAAGGCAGAATGTGTAATAGAAGACTAGCGACAGAATAGTCCATGTTGGGTTCTGAATATGAATCTTTTAGTAGATCCATTAGTCTGAATTCAAGATTTTTAACCTGTTCTTTTTTTACTCGGTTTGAAGCGTATGTAATTAGTTGTTCCGATTTATCGATACCAACTCCAAGTTTTAATTTGCCAGCAAGTTTAAAAAGTAAATCTCCGTTTCCGCACCCTAATTCTATTAGTGTGGTATTGGGGTCAATGAGTTCTACAATTTGGAAACGAATAGAGCGCAAATATTTATCGATAGTATCAGCTTTAATAATTGCTTTCATTTTTAGGGAAGGCTACATTTAAATGTTCTCTAAGGAACATATTTTATACAAGTTAAAGATTAGACTTTACACTAAATTAGTAAATAAAACGAAGTAATGAACTAAACACGACTTGCCACAAGTTTTTATTTTCAAAAAATCAGTTGATCGAGTTGATTTCTGATTGAGAATAGAAAAACCAAAATCAAAAGTGTAATCAGATTTGTTTTGAACTTTACACATTCTTGTTTTCTATATTCGATTATTATTTTATAAACTAAAAACCCACCAACAAGTAAAATAGGTAAATAATTTAAAATTAAGTCAACATACCATATTTCTGCAATTCTACTTGAACTAGCTCCCGAACCATATAATAGGAAAAAAGCAAATATCTCAATTAAAATTAGAAGTAATAGAATCCCAAAAAATAGAACGGATCTAATTACAATACCAAAATAATTAGTCTTTATTTTAAAAAAATCTGATGTATTCAATCCTGTCCGTTTAGTGTCGTTTTTTTACCATTTTAAATTTTTATAGTCAATATCCTTATCATTAATTTCGAGTTGGGATATTTCACAATTTAGTCTTTTGGCTTCTGATTTTAAAAATTTCTCGTAATCTTGATATTCGGCTGTAAATGTTACTCCTCTTTTCAATAATTCTGGAAGTTTTCTGAAAGCTCTTTTTCCGCCATTTAGTCTTAAATAGTCGGTATCTATTGACATCAACAATTGATAGATATATTCATTTCCGCCGTTAATTGCTCCGTTAAAAAACGGTTCCAAATTCATTCCGCTTTTTTCGTCATAAGCAATTGCAGATTTCTCAAGCCAATATTCAAATTGCATTATAATAGAAAGTTATAATTTATTGGTTTCAGAATATCGCATATTATATCTTAATGCTGATAACGAAAATATTATATGAACCCAAGAAATTTTACAGCCAAAATGCTCAATTTCTTCGAATGAGAAATGGCTACGCTTTCGTTTAAGTCGACTTCCCTCGTGAGCTTTTCTCAATTCTCTTGAAAATCCGCTTAAAGCTTTATCTCGGTTTTCTGAATTTTTTATATTATCATTCTTTTCATTTCCCCAAAAATTTTGGACGACAGAATGAACTCTACGAATGTCGTCATAAGTACCCCAAATTTCAATTCCAATTCCGTTTTTTGTAGGTACTAAATAGAACATAATTTTGTCATTTTTAATAAGTTTTCGGTTTGGTCGAATACGCTACAACGTTCCATGTATGGCGTAGTAGCTATCCGGTAGGGTAGCTATGCTACTATACATTTTGTACCTGTTGGACAACCTTTCAAATATAGTTTAAAATTTTAAAAATTGCACGAAACTTCTTGTTTTTAAGGGCTAAGTCAAAAAAACAATGCCAAGAGAAATTATTTAATAGTTTTTAGTTAAGTACAATATAGTTAGTCCAGATTGTTGGTAGCATTTAAAATGACAACACCCTAAAAAGGAATATTTTATGCCCTGCTTTATAAAATTATGGGGTTGTGCAATGATTAGCCGAGTTACTCTTTAATTGTTTTTAATGTTCGATCGATGGTAAAATGATATCTTTCATTATCGTGAATGCTAATTTATCTTTTTGAGAATTATATGCGCCTCCCGTAAATACTGCAACTAGTTCCAAATCAGGAATTATCATTATGTATTGTCCTCCATTTCCAGTTGCTGTTTTAGAAATGATTGTTCTTTTGTCTATGTTAAAAGGAATGTTCCACCACAGATAGCAATAGTCAATACCAGTAATCTTCGTTTTTGGTGTTGTAGACTCTTCAATCCATTTTTTAGATACAATTTGTTCTCCATTCCATTTTCCTTTGTTTAAGACTAATTGCCCTATTTTAGCCATATCCCTAGAGGTCATATATAACCTTTTTGCTGAAGCAATAACTTCTTTGTTTGCGGTGTGCCCCCACTTCAAATTGTTAATCCCTAAAGGTTTGAACAAGTATTTGTCAGCAAATTCATTTATTGACATTCCCGACGTTCGGCTGATAATTTCGGCCACTAGGACTACTCCCATCGAACAGTAATGTGACACTTCTCCAGGCGTATTGACCATAGGTAGATCAAGCGTATATTGCAGCCAATCTTTTTTCTTGTAAACTTTGTCTTCTTGACCTTTTGATTTATTATCCCAATCATTACAATCTAGTCCGCTCGACATCGTCAAAAGATGTTTAATCGTAATTTCTTCCTTTCTTACATCCAGATGTTTTTGGGGTACAGGAATTTTAAGGTATTTAGCTATGGGGTCATTTATATTGTAAATAAATCCGTTGTCAATGGCTATTCCTAATAAGATAGATCTAATGCTTTTCGATGCTGAACGAAGGTCATGAGGTTGATCGGCCTCATGATCGTTAAAATATTCTTCTAGAACCAATTGATTATTTTTAACTAACACAACGCTATGTAAGTTATGATCGGTACCATTGATTTGGTCGAAAAGTTTGTAAATCAAGGTTGAATCAATACCCTTTGATTTTAAATGGTTTGTTTGCCATCCGTCTCCTAGTTGCTTTGGTTGCGAATATGTGTAAGGATTTTGTCCATGGCTAACAGTACTTATAAGTAGTATTAAAATTGCAGATCGCGCTATGTTTTTCATAATGTTCCACCATCTGGCCAGTTTTTCCAATGATTATTAGGCTTATTGGTCGGTTTGTAAAATTCCGTTCTTCCTGTTTCCAAGACTTTTGCTATTTGTTTAAATGTTTCATTTTTGCTCGGAAGTTCCGAATCAGCACAATCAGGATGATGCCATTCATTCAATTCCATAATCTTTGGCAAGTCATATGGAATTCTTTGTTTGATTTCTTCTTCGGTAGCCTCAAATTCCATGTTGTATTCAGGTTCTAAACCTCTCATAAATTCCCAAACGAAAATTTTGTCGTCGTCTTCCAGTTTAATTCCCTTTTTAAGGTAAAAATCTCTATTGTGATTTATGTCAATCTCTTTTTCGCGCAACATCATTGTTTTTGCTCGTGGGTTTAAACTTTCTAAATATTCTTCGTCAAAAGTCAAGTCATCAGTGCTATCATCTGTTATATATAAAAAATTTGCATTATCGGTTCCAGGCTCAGTTTTTATGCAATTTCCAAAAATGTGCAAGCAATTAGAAATTCCGTTGTGTCCTCCGCTACGATAATTGAATCCGATTACTTCGATTATTATAGCCCAACGTTTTTCATCACGATAAGCACTTAATTTAGAGTGAATGGGATAAACATACCCATTGTCAAGCATAGGGAACGTAAATTCCCCTGCACACTTGTCGAGTTGTTTTAATATTTCCTTTGCTGAATATTCTTGTTTTTTCTTAAACCCGAAGATGCTCATAGGTGTGTTTGCTAACTATTCAATAAACGCATATTATTGCATTTATTTTCTTTCAAATATAATTCTTTTTGTTTAACATCTCTATGGGGCTTATTATGTCAGTTAAAGTGTGGTGCTATTGTCCAAATATAATGTGGCAAACGGTGTACTGTTACGGGAATACATATACTCACTAAGGGCTTATGTCGTATTTGAGAGAAGGAGGGAGGTAGTATTATATTACTTCCGTTCGTAAGTTAAGAACGAGTAATCATGATCGTTCTTGTCATCTTTCTCGCAAAAGGTGTTAGCGGTTTCTTTCCATACCGTTGTGTCTATTTCGGGGAAGAACGTATCGGCCTCGAAGTTGGCATGAACGCGCGTTAGCTCAATTTTATCGGCTATGTGCATGGCTTGTTTGTAAATTTCGCCTCCTCCTATTATAAATGGTTGGTTGTCGTCTTTAGAGGCATCAATAGCATCCTCCAGGTTGTTAACCACAATCACCCCGTCGGGAACCGTGTAGTTGCTTTGTCTGGTAATAACCACATGGGTACGGTTGGGAAGTGGTTTGGGAAAACTCTCAAAGGTTTTGCGCCCCATAATAATATGGTGACCGTTTGTTAGGTTTTTAAAGTGTTTTAGGTCGTCGCTTAAATGCCATATTAACTTATTATCCTTACCAATGGCATTATTTTCGGCAGCTGCAACAATAATAGTAAGCTCTGTGCCTTTTTTAAGGGGAGCTTTTGGGTTTGCTTCTTTTTCGGGCATGGCGTCGTTTGCAACGTTAGCCTTAAGTTGGGCTATGCGCTCCTGTTGCAGGCTTACCAGCTTTTCCAATTGCGCCTGTTCCCAGGCTTTGCCCATAAACTTATGCGTGATAAAAACATTAAATGTGTGGTACAACAGGATAAATAACCATATAATAATGGCAAATACAAACCATTCTTTTTCAAAAAAGGTAAGATCCTTGCCTATGCCCAGTATGGTATTCATGCCAATTAAAAAGAGGGATCCAATTAAAAACAGAACAAAATGAATGTATAGGCGCTTTTTTTGTTTAATGCGGCGCTGTGCCGTTTCAATAAGTGCCAGTTGTTCTTTGTCTATTTGCGGTGTCGATCTTTTCTTTCCAAACATATCAATATAATAATGGGTAAAGTTAATGCTTTTTAATGATATGATTGTGTTAAAAATCGTTCTTAAGAACAATGGAAAGGCGTATATATAAACTAGTTGATGAAAGAAAATTAGTTCAATTGATTTGCTGATCCCATAATTTTTATATGGGAATATTATGTACTTTAAATTAATGTTAAGCCTTATTATTAAATTGATAATTCTTTTGGGTAAAGTGAATTAAATGCTGATTATTAGACGATTGTTCCTTAATTTTGTGCCAAACAACACACTTATTTATTATGGCAATAGCAAAACAATACTTAAAGAGTAAGCCCGTATGTAAAGTTACTTTTTCTATCCTAGCAGAGGATGCAAATGAAGTATCTGTAGTAGGAAATTTTAACGAATGGGATACAGAAGCGGCACCGCTTAAAAAGTTAAAAAATGGTACGTTTAAAGGTACAGTAAACTTAGATAAGGATGCTTCTTATGAGTTTAAATACGTTGTAGATGGCGCTTATATTAATGACGATGCAGCCGATGCTTATGCATGGAACGATTATGCTGCAGCAGAGAATAGCGTAGTGAACGTATAAATTTAGTTTACTAAAAAAAGATAAGCGCTTCCTTAAGTTAAGAAAGCGCTTTTTTTATATCGCTACCGAACCTTTAATATGCGGATGGGGATCATAATCGACCAAAGTAAAATCCTCGAAGGTAAAATCAAAAATGTTATCGATATTGGGATTTAAGAGCATTTTTGGTAGAGGACGTAGTTCTCTGGACAGTTGTAACTCTAATTGTTCGAAGTGGTTGCTGTAAATATGGGCATCTCCAAAGGTGTGTATAAAGTCACCAGCCTCGTAACCACAAACCTGAGCCACCATCATGGTAAGCAATGCATAAGACGCTATATTAAACGGTACACCCAAAAAGATATCGGCACTACGTTGGTAAAGCTGACACGATAGTTTGCCATTGGCTACATAAAACTGGAAAAAAGCATGGCATGGCGGTAAGGCCGCTTTACCATTGGCTACATTTTCACTAAAGGATATGGAAGTATCTGGCAAAACCGAAGGATTCCAAGCCGATACCAGCATACGTCTGCTATCGGGGTTGTGCTTAAGGGTTTGGATTACGTCTTTAATCTGGTCGATCTCATCGCTGTTCCAGTTACGCCATTGGTGTCCGTAAACAGGTCCCAAATTTCCGTTTTCGTCTGCCCATTCGTTCCAGATACGTACCCCGTTTTCGGTTAAGTAGTTAATGTTGGTGTCGCCCTTTAAAAACCAAAGCAACTCATATACAATCGATTTTAAATGCAACTTCTTTGTAGTCACCATAGGAAACCCTTCGCTTAAATCGAAACGCATCTGGTAGCCAAAAACACTTTTGGTGCCGGTTCCCGTACGATCCTCTTTTAGGTTGCCATTCTCTAAAACATGCTTTACAAGGTCGTGATATTGCTTCATGTTATCTGCTTTTCTTCAATGATACAAATATATAAAAGCTTGCACCCAAATACATAGGGTAGCTGCTTTTCTGTAAAAAAGTTATTAACCATATGTAATGGGCGTGTGGGTAAGGTTTTAGGTGTTGCCCTAACCTATAATCATACCTGCTATGGTAGCAGAAATCAAGGACGCAATAGAGCCTCCTATGAGTGCTTTCATGCCAAATTGAGATAGGGTTTTACGCTGCCCCGGAGCCAGTGAACCTATACCGCCTATTTGAATGCCTATAGAGGCAAAGTTGGCAAATCCGCACAGCATGTAAGTAGCCATGATAATGGATTTTTCGTAATTTAAATGAATACTGTTGGCAACATTTTTTAAATCTCTTAATTGTATATAGCCTATAAATTCGCTTGCCGCCAGTTTAATGCCAAGCAATTGTCCCATTAAGGTCATGTCTTCTTTGGCAACGCCTATGAGCCACATTAAAGGTGCAAAGCAGTAGCCAAGGATAAATTCCAGGGACAAACCGTCGTATGTTGTGTTGTTGGCTATAAGTTGATTAAGCGATATGAAATGCCAATCGATATGGAGCGAGCTAATGGTAATGCCATTAAAGTCGGCAGCAGTTCCCAAAATACCATTGAACATGGCTATAAAGGCAATGAATACCAACAACATGGCGCCAACGTTAACAGCCAGTCGTAATCCTTCGGTAGTGCCGTTTGCAATGGCATCCAATAGGTTGGCTCCAATTTTATCTTGGGAAATATACACGTCTGTACTTATAGCACTTGTTTGGGGATACAATATTTTTGAGACGACAATAGCGCCAGGAGCGGCCATGACAGATGCAGCTAAGAGGTGTTTGGCATAAAATAATCGTAAGGCCTCATCTTCCCCTCCCAAAAAACCAATATAGGCAGCCAATACCGCACCAGCTACCGTTGCCATGCCACCAATCATAACAAGTAATATTTCTGACTTGTTCATTTTTTCCAAATAGGCCTTGATTAATAAAGGCGCCTCGGTTTGACCTAAAAAAATATTACCAGCAACACTCAAGCTTTCGGCACCAGATATTTTTAGTGTTTTGCTTAACAACCAAGCAAGGCCTTTTACTATTTTTTGTATGATACCTAAATAGAAAAGGACAGAGGTTAGTGCCGAAAAGAAAATAATGGTTGGCAGAACCTGAAAGGCAAAAATAAAACCAAAGGTATCCATGTCGACCACGAGACCTTCAAAAAGGAATTTACTGCCAGCCTGTGTGAAATCCAAAATACTTACAAATAACTTTCCAACAAGTTCGAACATAAATTTTACAAGCTTAATCTTTAGTACTCCAATAGCAATTAGTAGCTGAAAAAGCAATCCAATACCAACCAATTTCCAGTTAATGGCATTTCGATTACTGCTAAATGTGAAAGCAATTAAAATTAAAACGCCCATACCTAATATGCCCCGCCAGATGCTTTGAAATGACATGCCCTGACTGGCTATTATTGCTTTTGTTGTAGCGGAAGGAAGTGTTTGGGTAGGAGTTGCTTTAAAGTTGTATGAAGTGTGTTTTGCTGTTAAAATAAGCTCGGTGTCGGTTAGTTTAGAAATGCTGAAGTTGCGAACGCTATCATAAGGAGTGGTAACATATAACAGAAGCAACTTGTTTTGGTGTAGATAATTGCCCGAGGCAATTATGTTTTGTGACACCGTGGCGCAATGAAATACACCTTGGTTCAAAGTTAAGGTGTCTCCAATCTCAGCATTAAAAAAACGTGTCTGTTCTTGGTTCTCAATACGATCCAGTAACCATGTTCTTTCTATATCCTGAGCTAAACAAAAAGTAAATCCAAATAAAACAGTTAGTATTGCTAATAAAAACTGCTTCATGGGCTTTTTATTTGCGTTTGGATATTTCGTCGCGAATATGGGCAGCCGTTTCGTAATCTTCGTTAGCTACGGCTTCGTTTAGAAGTTTATGGAGTTCTTCAATCGATTTCGATTGGTAGTTTTCGCGAGGTGAACTGGATTCAAGTTCACTCGCAAGGGTGTCATCCATTAAAACAGTGTCTTCACTTTCATTTTCTTCATCCTTTTTCGGGCTCACCTTTAAATAAATACCAGCTTTGTCCAAAATGTTTTTATAAGTAAAGATAGGAGCTTGAAAACGAAGGGCTAAAGCAATGGCATCACTGGTTCTGGCATCAATGATCTCTTCAATTTTATCGCGCTCACATATCAAGCTGGAATAAAAAACGCCATCGACTAATTTGTGAATAATAACTTGCTTGACCACAATATCGAAACGATCGGCAAAATTTTTAAATAAATCGTGAGTTAAGGGCCTAGGGGGGCGAATTTCTTTTTCAAGTGCAATGGCAATAGATTGTGCTTCGAAAGCACCAATTACAATAGGCAATTTACGCTCGCCATCAACCTCATTTAATATTAGTGCATAAGCCCCGTTTTGGGTTTGGCTATAGGATATTCCCTTTATATTTAATCTTACTAAGCTCATAATTTATAAAAACGCAAAGAACTGTTTAAATTAGGACTTTACCAAATACTAGCAAATAGATTGTAAGGTAACGAACCAATTTAAACAGCCTTATTGTTACTACAATGTAGCAAAAAATAATTTATTGTTGGGCTTTAAATGCTTTTAATTTTTCGATTAATTGTGGCACAACTTCAAAGGCATCGCCCACAACACCATAGTCGGCCGCCTTAAAGAAAGGAGCATCGGCGTCGTTATTTATAACTACTTTTACTTTCGAAGCATTAATGCCTGCAAGATGTTGAATGGCCCCCGAAATGCCAATGGCAATATATAAATTAGAAGCAACAGGTTTACCCGTTTGACCAACATGCTCGGCGTGTGGTCTCCATCCCAAATCGGAAACAGGTTTCGAGCACGCTGTTGCGGCTCCCAAAACATCGGCTAGTTCCTCTACCATACCCCAATTTTCAGGACCTTTAAGCCCGCGGCCTCCAGATACTACGATCTCGGCATCAGCAATGCTTACTTTATCGCTGGCCTTATCGACCGATGCTACCTTAACGCCTAAATCGGGAATTGAAGGCGAAAAGTCTTCTGTTGTAGTTTGAACGCTACTCTCTACCAATCCAAATGAATTATTTGAAATGCTTACAATTTTAACATCCGTGTTTATTTGTAGCAGTTCAAAAGCTTTATTGGTAAAAGCATTACGTTTTACGGTAAATGGGTTTATGCTTTCTGGTGCTTCTATAACGTTGGTAGCATACCCTGCATTTAGATCAATGGCCAGCAAGGGTGCTAAATATTTACTGTTGGCACTGGAACTAACAATAATGACTTTGGCAGCTTCCTTTTCGGCAGCTTGCTTAATAACGGCTGCATAGCCTTTGGCATTAAAATCGGCTAATTGGTCATTCGATACTTTTAAGACCTTATCTACACCATAATTAGACAGCGAAGAGGTGTTTTCGGTATTTATGGTTACGGCCGTTACTGTTGTACCTAACTGGTTGGCAACTGCTTTGGCATACGAAGCAACTTCTAAAGCTATCTTTTTAAAGGCTCCTTGTTCTGATTCTGTATATACTAAAACTGACATAATATTTTTCTAAAATATAAATCTCAAATACCAATTTTGGTGTTTGATTGTTAAATTACTTTGGCTTCGTTGTGAAGTAAATCTATTAATTCGTCTAAATTATCCGGCGATACTAATTTGACAGCGCCCTTCGGTGCTGGTTTTTCAAATTTAACCGAGGTTGTTTCAGGTGTTGTATCGTTAGCTTCTATAACAGTTAAAGGCTTTTTTCGAGCCATCATAATCCCGCGCATATTGGGGATACGCAAATCACTTTCTTCTACCAAACCTTTTTGTCCGCCAATAACCAAAGGGAGTGTTGTCGAAACAGTTTCCTTTCCACCATCTATTTCTCTTACGGCAGTAACCGATGAGCCTTCCACGGTTAGACCAATACATTTGTTTACAAAATTGGCATCGGTTAAGCCAGCAACCATCCCTGGAACCATACCGCCGTTATAATCGATTGACTCACGACCTGCAATGACCAGATCGTAGCCACCCTCTTTAACGACATTGGCTAATTGTTTTGCTACTGAAAAGCCATCGGTAGCATCCATATTTACACGTATAGCGGCATCGGCACCTATAGCCAAAGCTTTACGTAATGTGGGCTCGGTTTCTGGACCGCCAACATTTACAACGGTTACATTAGCACCTTGCTGCTCTTTAAACCACATGGCACGGGTTAACCCAAATTCGTCATTTGGATTAATTACAAATTGCACGCCATTGGTGTCGAACTTCGAGTTGTCATCGGTGAAATTAATCTTGGATGTCGTATCAGGAACATGACTAATGCACACTAATATTTTCATAATATTTGGTATTAATTTGCTATAAGATTATTGAAGCCACGAAGTTAATTATTTTATTTCAAAAATTTATTATGCATGCATAATAAATTTTAAATAATTCATACAAAAGGATTATTCATTTATTGTTATTTTTGCAGTTCGAGTGAAAAATAGATTCAATATAAACTTAAAAAGTTCTTCCTTTATGGAAGACAAAAGATAATAATGAAGACAATTCAATTTAGAGAGGCTGTTTGTGAAGCCATGAGTGAAGAAATGCGTCGTGATGAGAGCGTTTATTTAATGGGTGAGGAAGTAGCCGAATATAATGGGGCTTATAAGGCTTCAAAAGGGATGTTAGACGAATTTGGGCCTAAGCGTGTTATCGATACGCCTATTGCAGAGTTAGGGTTTGCTGGTATTGCTGTAGGATCGACTATGACCGGTAACCGTCCGATAGTAGAGTATATGACGTTTAACTTTTCTCTGGTTGGAATTGATCAAATTATTAACAATGCTGCCAAAATACGACAAATGTCTGGTGGGCAATTTAAGTGTCCAATTGTTTTTAGAGGTCCTACGGCATCTGCAGGACAATTGGGAGCTACGCATTCGCAGGCTTTTGAAAATTGGTTTGCAAATACTCCAGGCTTAAAAGTGGTCGTGCCATCAACACCTTACGATGCTAAAGGTCTATTAAAAGCTGCGATTCGAGATGACGATCCTGTAATTTTTATGGAGAGTGAGCAAATGTACGGTGATAAGGGTGAAGTGCCAGAGGGTGAGTATGTTATTCCTTTGGGTGTTGCTGATATTAAGAGAGAAGGTAATGATGTTACTATTGTATCGTTTGGTAAAATAATTAAAGAAGCTCACAAAGCGGCAGATGCATTGGCAAAAGAAGGTATTTCTTGTGAAATTATCGATTTGCGTACTGTTAGGCCAATGGACAAGCAAGCTATTTTAGAATCTGTTAAGAAAACCAACAGACTGGTTATTTTGGAAGAAGCTTGGCCATTTGCTAACGTTGCTTCCGAGATAACGTATGTGGTGCAAAATGAGGCTTTCGATTATTTGGATGCTCCTATTATAAAAATTAATACAGCAGATACGCCAGCTCCTTATTCACCTGTGTTATTGGAAGAATGGTTGCCAAACAGTAACGATGTTATTAAGGCTGTAAAAAAAGTTTTGTATAAATAAAAATCAACTTTTTACGTTATATAAACTTCATCAACAGTTTTGTTGATGAAGTTTTTTGTATTATGAACATAAGACTACTTAGTATATTTTTTTTCTTAGCCCCTCTCTTGGTTATGACCCAAACTAAGGTGAGTGGACGAGTATTTGACGAGAATGACAATCCTGTTTCGTTTGCCAATGTTATTTTTAAAGGTTCAACACAAGGTACCATTACAGACGAAAATGGTACATTTTATTTGGAATCTGGTGACACTTGGTCTGCAATTACTGTTTCTTTTTTGGGCTTTGAGACTTTAAACGTTCCGTTGGATAAAAAAGTGACCTATAATATGAAGATTGTTCTTTCTGAAACAGCCTCCGAACTCGACGCGGTTGTTATTATTTCAGGAAAACAATCCAAAAAGAACAATCCTGCAATCGATTTGTTGCGAAAAATATGGGAACATAAACGTAAAAATGGTTTAAACCTCCATAAGCAATACGAGTACGATAAATACGAAAAAGTAGAGTTCGATATAAATACCATAGATAGTGCACTTATTAAGAGTAAGCTGTTTCGAGGTATGGAATTTGTATTCGATAAGGTCGATACTTCTAGGGTGACAGGGAAAACCTATTTGCCTATTTTTATAAACGAATCTGTTTCTAGGGTTTATGGAGACAACACCATTGATAAAAAAAAGGAAGTTTTAAAGGGAAACAAGAATTCAGGATTTAGTGATAATCAGGTAATCATTGATTTTGTGGACGACCTGTACTCCGATTTTAATGTTTACGATAATTATTTAAAGTTCTTTGATAAGAGCTTTGTGAGTCCTTTGTCTAGAACCGGGATTAACACCTATAACTATGTACTTACCGATAGTGCTTATATAGATAATAAATGGTGCTACAATATTATTTACTACCCAAGGCGTAAAAACGAATTGACTTTTAAAGGGGATTTTTGGGTGGCCGATTCAACGTATGCTATTAAAGAAATAAATCTAAGGGCTTCTAAAAGTGCCAATATTAACTGGGTGAAGGATATTTATATAGAGCAGGAGTTTGAGGTTTTAAACGATTCGTTGTTTTTGGTAAAGCGTGACTATATGATGTCGGATTTTGCTTTTAAAAAGAAGGAGGAATCACGTGGAGTTTATGGTAAACGCACCACGTTATACCATAATTATGAATTCGATAGGGTAAAGGGCAAGAAGTTTTATGAGGCCGAAGTGTATAACTATAATGAAGATGCATTTGATAGGGATGATGCCTTTTGGAATGAAAACCGTTTAGAAGCATTAAATAAAGACGAATTGGGTATCTATAAGATGCTGGATACTTTAAAAACGGTCAAAAAATTTAAACGGCTTTATAATTTAGGGAGTATTCTCGCGTCGGGATATGTAGAGTTTAACAGCTTGCCTTTAGATTACGGGCCTGTTTTTTCGACCTTTGGATTTAATGAGGTAGAGGGATTACGCTTACGCACTGGTGGACGTACTTATTTTGGACGTAATGATTTGTGGCGTTTGGAAGGCTTTTTGGCTTACGGATTCAAGGATGATAAATTTAAGTACGGTATTTCTGGGAAATGGTTGCTGGATAAAAAGAGCCGCCTTATAATATCGGGAGGTAACCGACGTGATGTGGAACAAATAGGAGCCAGTTTAACAACCTCTACCGATGTTCTAGGACGTAGCTTGGCATCGTCGTCAGTTGTAGGTACTGGTGCTAACGATAAACTAACGTCTATAAATTTAACCAGTTTTGCTATTGAAGCCGAGCCTTGGCGAAATTTTATTTTAAGATTGGGGGGCAATTACAGAACCTTAGAGTCAGCATCCTCCACTTTTAGTTTGGATTATAATACTGATACTGGCATAGCTTCAGAGATAAAACAATATGAGTCTACGTTGTCCTTGTTCTATTTCCCAAAGCGAAAGATGACTGGTTTTGGAGTTGAGCGTTACGAGGCAAACGACGATTTTGCACGTCTTTTTGCACAAGTTGGCCGAGGTGATAAAGGTTTGTTTAATAGCGATTTTAACTATACAAAGCTCCAGTTTTCGTATACGCAACCTTGGCAAGTTGGAGGTTTTGGGCGGTTGTATACTACAGTAGAGACCGGCAAGACATTTGGTGAAGTGCCTTTGGGATTATTAAGCGTTATTCCCGGAAACCAAACGTATTTTTCTATTTATAATACCTTTTCGCAGTTAGACTTCTATGAGTTTGTAAGCGATACCTATGCCTCGTTTCATTTAGAACATAATTTTAATGGACGATTATTTTCCAGAATACCTTTCTTGAGAAAGTTCAACCTTAGGGAAATAGTTAGTGTAAGAGGTGTTTGGGGCGATATTTCGCAGAAGAATATCGATTTAAATAAAACGGACAATCCGAATACAATTCCTTTAATCGCACCAAACGATAAACCTTATTACGAATACAGTTTAGGGATTGGTAATATTTTTAAGGTATTTCGTTTGGACTTTAATTTTAGGGGGAACTATAAAGATGAGGTTTTAAATCCCGATGCTAGAAAATTTGGTATTACGGGAAGCTTTGGGTTCTATTTTTAACATAAGAAACACACACTAATCTAGTAATAAAGACCATTTTTTGTAATGGATTGCATCGCTTTTTCTTCGTGTGCCACAAGAGAATCATATGTTTTTTTATCCAGATTGCTTTTGGCTCCTATAAATTGTATAGGGTAGTTCGCTAAAATTGTTTCAAAAATAAGTTTTACCCGCTTTACATGGTAATCAGATGTTATTACGGTTAAGCGAATATTATTTAATTTAGAAATAATAGCCAATGTTTTTACGGCATCATCTACGGTGTGTTGTGATAGGGCTAAATCGAGAAAGGCATTTTCTGGAATGCCCTGTGTTATAAGATAACGTTTGGCATAAAAGGCGTGTGCTTGCTCGGCCGTATTGAAATGTGCTCCCCAACCACCAGTGCAAAGTACTAGCATATCCTTTTTATAGTGTTTTATACAGCAATTTAATCTGCTTGTGGCCGTATCACTTAATACGCCAGCAGCACTGTTAGGAGATCCTAAAACGATCAATACATCTGTTTGCATACCAAATTAATTAATGTCGCCACCAACCATAAGACCGCTAGGAACTTTGTCTGGAATTGTTTTATCGAAGCTATCATCGTTCAATGTGTTTAAAAAGGATATTATGGGAGCCATATCTTTAACCTTAAGAGTAAGTTTTTTAGCAAGGCTATCAATGGTGTTGATAGCTACTTTAGAGTTTCTGGATTTATTAAACGAGAGATCTTCGTAAAACTCCAATACACGTTCTAATGTTGGGAGTGTCCCATTGTGCATATAAGGGGCCGTAAACCTTAAATTGCGAAGGGTGGGGGTACGAAATCCAAATTGTTGTTCAAAACCGTCATCGGCTTCTGTGAGTTTTGTGTTTTCGGGTACACTTAGGGTATGAATTTTATAATCGGAAAGCATGGGGCCGTTATGGCAATTTATACAGCCAACCTTTTTAAAGATGTCGAAGCCTTCTTTTTCGGAGAAGGATAAGGCATTGTTGTCACCACGCATGTATTTGTCGAAACGGGAATTGTTGGTTACTAAAGTACGTTCGTATGCAGCTATTGCTTTTCCTATGTTATCAATAGTTATAGGCATATCTCCCTTAAATACATCTTTAAACAATTTTTGATATTCTGGAATAACTTTTAATCGGGAAACAACTTCTTTTAAAATGTCTTCTTCCGAATACTTTAATCCGCGCATTTCTTCAAGTGCTTTTATGGGCTCTATGGCTTGGGTCTCCAAGCTTTTCACCCTTGAATCCCAAAACATGGGAGCGTTTTTGGGTGTGTATTGACTTGACGGGGTTATACCATTATAAGCGGTATTTAAAACGGTATGGGCGTTACGTTTTACAAACGGAATGTGGTTTGGGGTTTTAAAAAAGCGTTTGCTGCCAAAGCCTTTACCGTTAGCTCCAATGGAGAGGTCCCTAAACTCTGCAAAACCATTTTTAGGGTGATGGCATGTTGCACAGGCCACATCTTTATCGCCCGATAAAATAGGATCGAAAAAAAGAAGTCGCCCTAGATGGGTTTTCTCTTCAGATGGTAAATTGTCGGCAGGCGTTTTTATTTTTAATGGCAGAGCGTTAATACGCGTGTCAATACGAGCAATAGGTTTTAGAGGAGGCGTGGTTTTAGAGGTCTTTGTATTACATCCTAATACCATTAAAATCAAAATAGGTAAGGATTTAAAAAATATGTTTATATTGGGCACCTCCTTCATTATTATAATAGCAATTTTGTTAATCTAATTCTTTAATAAGTATGTCTTTAAACGCAATGCCTTGACCTTCGGCTTGTAACCCTATGTAGCCTTCTTTAAGAGGGGTGCCATCAATTTTTATAGCAGGATCAAATCGGTTGGCAACACCGCCTCCAATAGTTGGTTTACTGTACTGTAATACGGTGTCTTTATTTACAATATGGACAATAAGGGAGTCTTTGTAAACAATTAATTCGCCATGTATCCATATATCCCATTTATAGGTTTTAGAAGAGGAATTGATGCAATGCCGTGGGTCGAGTTCGTTATTGTAAATCACATCCGTTCCAGGGGAACACATATTGCCTGTTGGGCGCGGGTTACCATCATCTGCATCTGCCAGCATCTGGTATTCAACAGAAATGGGCCAATCCTGTTCTTTTAAAATTGTTTTTGGATCTTGTGAATGGAACATGATGCCGCTATTCCTGTAAGTGTAAGAAGGCGCATCTTTAAGCCACTGATCTGTAAAGCGGTATTTGAATTTTAAATGGTACGATGAAAATGATTTTTTATAGAATAGATGACCGTAACGTTCGTTAAATGTATCGTAATCGTCATAGTTAACCTGAATAGTACCGTCTTTTACCCTAAATGTATTTGCATAATTGTCTCCTACTTCATGATGGTGTATTTTGGGTATCCAACCATCTAAATCCTTACCGTTAAATAATACTTGCCAGTCATTATTGTTCTTTTCGGATTTGTTGCCACATGAAAAAATAAGTAAGGCACCAGTTAATAATAGGAAACGTTTTAATAGGATCATTTTAAGCTGTTTTTATAAGTATTATTGATTGTATTAAGTGGTTTGTGTTATTGCTTGTTTTTAAAAGTGTCGAACTCTGAAACGGATTCGGTTTTAGGAAATGTGTTGTTTGTTGTATCTGTATCGGCAAATTCAAAATTTGGGTCTAAGCTAACTTTCGATACTTCTTTTTCTTTTACGAACGTTTTTTTGATTTCATATTCGTTTCTTCGCCATACTTCTGCTGGTAATTTGTCGATTTCGGTTGAACCGTCGGTGTAATGCCAGGCAATGGTTACAGGCATAACAAGGCCACCAATATTTTTAATGGTAAGCTCGTAAATGTTTTTTCTGGACAGTTGCTTACGAAGTTCGGGTTCGTCAATACGCGATAAAAAGCCACCATAGGCATAGTCTGGGGTACTTGTCAGGGTAACGGTTTCTGGGCCGTTTGAGAAGTCTGTCCTTTGCTTGGCGGTTTCCGATCCAGTAAGTTGTCCCTGAACTTTCTTTTTTTGGTCTTCAATATTTAAATCTTCCTCGTGGACCTTAAACCATTTAACATCAGATAGCTCCATGTCTACATTGTCGGTTGTAAAAAACCAACCTCTAAAAAACCAGTCTAAATCGGTAGCTGTGGCATCTTCTAGTGTTCTAAATAAATCGCCTGGGTTTGGGTGTTTGTATTTCCATCGGTTGGCGTACTCTTTGAATGCTTGGTCGAAAAGTTCTGGGCCTATTACCGAATGCCTAAGAATTTGTAAACCTACAGTTGGCTTTATGTAAAAGTTATTGCCAAATTGCGTTAATAATTCACTGTCTGAAGTTGTCATAATAGGACGCATAATGTTTTTGTCTCCGCTCATAAAAGGAACGATACTTTGCGGTGTTGTGCTCTTAAATTCGGGATATCTCTCGGCAATGGTGCGTTGGTGAAGGAATGTGTTCAAGCCTTCGTCCATCCACATCCATTTGCGTTCATCCGAGCTCACGATCATTGGAAACCAATTATGGCCAACTTCATGAACGATCACACCTATCATTCCTGCTTTGGCAGCAGGACTCATTTTTCCATTTTTTGGACGTCCGCCGTTAAAGCTTATCATAGGAAACTCCATACCTATATTGGATGTGTTCACAGAAATGGCTACAGGGTAAGGGTACTCAAAAGTAGCCTCGGAATAGACTTCCAGTGCATGTTTAATTGCTTTAGTAGACTCTTCTTGCCAAACGGGTAAACCTTCTTTTGGAAAGAAGGACATGGCCATAACGGTATTGTTGGATAGTTTTACCGCTTGGGCGTCCCAAATAAATTTACGGGACGAGGCAAAAGCAAAGTCACGTACATTATTGGCTTTAAATTTCCAGGTTTTTAGTTTGGTGGATTTCGATTTTTCATTGGATCTGGCTTCCGATTCGGTAACGATTAAAATGGGTTTATCAAACGATTTACGAGCTAAATCCATTCTTTGTTGTTGTGTTTTGCTAAGAACTTCCCCACTGTTTTGTAAACTTCCGGTAGCCGCAACAATATGATCTGCGGGCACAGTAATTTCAACCTCATAATCTCCAAATTCAAGAGCGAATTCTCCCAATCTTTGAAATTGTTGGTTTTGCCACCCTTCGGTATCGTTGTATACGGCCATTCTGGGAAACCAATGGGCAATTAAATAAACGGTATTGTTGTCTTCTGGAAAGTACTCATAGCCCTCTCTTGATAAATAGAACATGCTGCGATCGGTGATAGGGTATGACCAACCGATAGAAAATTGTAAAGACGTCCCAGTTTTTAAAGGGGTGTCAAGCATGACCTTCATCATTGTATTGTTTACAAAGGATTTCATGGTGTTGCCATTGGCGTCTTTAATGTATTTTATGGTGTAGCCGGCTGGGAATTCTATAGCTCTGGTGAGAAATTGCATTTCACGCGAGGTCATATCGGTATTTACGGTATTTTTGGCCTCTCCGAAGTCTTCATTTCCTTTTTTGTTTACATTTTGTTCTAACTGAATCCATAAATAGCTTAGGTCGTCTGGAGAATTATTGTAGTAAGTAATGGTTTCTTTCCCATTTATGGTGTTATTGGCTTCATCTAATGCGGCCTGTATTTTATAATTGGCACGTTGTTGCCAATAAGCTTTGCTTGGGGCTCCACTTGCCGTCCTGTAAGTGTTAGGAGGTGTTATTAGATTATCGATGGGTTCGAACTTTCCTTGCCAGGGGAGATTTTGTCCGTAAGTGCTACAAATAAATAGCAGAGCCAAAAGCTTAAATGAATGATGTTGCATGTTGTTATGAGTTAGTAAGGCAATATAACAAAATAATAATATAAAACGATGCTATTTTTGTTGTTTAAAGTCTAAGTGTTCAGTACCTTTGCAACCCTAAAATTATACTATGAGTAAGAAAGCATCTTTAACATTCGATGTGTTAATTGAAATACCAAAAGGTAGTAGAAATAAATACGAATACGATTTTACATTACATAAGATACGTTTCGACCGTACGTTGTTTTCGTCTATGATGTATCCTGGTGATTATGGGTTTGTTCCAGAAACTGTGGCTTTAGACCAAGATCCGCTAGATGTTTTGGTGTTAGGAACCGAACCAACTTATCCAATGGTTGTTATGGAGGTAAGACCGATAGGTGTATTCCATATGGCAGATGAAAAGGGGCCAGATGAGAAAATAATATGTGTGCCGGTTTCTGACCCTGTATGGAGTAAAAGAAAAGATATTTCTGATTTGAATCCCCATAGATTGAAAGAAATAGAGCATTTTTTTCAGGTGTATAAGGATTTGGAGAAAAAGAAAGTAGATGTAGGTGGCTGGGGAAATGCCGATGAAGCTATTAGGATTTACCACGAGTGTGTAAAGCGTTATGACGAAAGTGAACACAAGAAAAAACGAACCTTTACTATCTAATTGAGAGATTAATAATTTTTCTATAAAAAAAATGAACCATCTTAAATTTAAGGTGGTTTTTTTTATCACTTATATTTTCCTATTTTTAGCGGAATTAAAAAATAAATAATTTTTAAACCAACTAATTAATATGGAATTAATAGTAAAATTTTTACCGCTTTTTGGTGTTTTGGCACTAGCGTTTGTATTTATTAAAAGTTCTTGGGTGTCGAAACAAGACCAAGGCAATGAACGGATGATTAAAATAGCAAAGAACATTGCTGATGGGGCCATGTCCTTTTTAAAGGCTGAATACAAGATCCTATCGATTTTTGTCATTGCTGTTGCCATTTTGTTGTACTTTAAAGGAAGTTCAGAAACAGGATCAAATGGTATGGTTGCAGTATCTTTTATTGTAGGTGCTATATGTTCTGCACTTGCCGGATTTATAGGTATGAAAGTCGCTACCAAAGCAAATGTTAGAACTACCAGTGCAGCTAGAAACTCTCTTGGTAAAGCTCTGGAAGTAGCTTTTGCCGGTGGTGCGGTAATGGGATTAGGTGTCGTTGGTTTAGGTGTTTTGGGATTGAGTGGTTTGTTTATGGTTTATCAGAACTTATGGGCAGGGCCAGAAAACTTAACTATGGTGCTTAACGTACTTTCTGGGTTTTCATTGGGAGCTTCCTCAATTGCCTTATTTGCGCGTGTAGGTGGAGGAATTTATACTAAGGCTGCTGATGTAGGAGCTGATTTGGTTGGAAAGGTTGAAGCGGGTATTCCTGAAGATCATCCTTTAAACCCTGCTACCATTGCTGATAATGTAGGGGATAATGTAGGGGATGTTGCAGGAATGGGAGCCGATTTATTCGAATCCTATGTAGGCTCTATAATTGGTACTATGGTATTGGGAGCATTAATAACCACTACGGATTTTGACGGCCTAGGAGCAGTGTATTTGCCTTTAGTATTAGCAGCGATAGGTATAGTTATGTCTATTATAGGTACCTTTTTTGTAAAAGTCAAAGATGGTGGATCTCCCCATAAAGCATTGAATATAGGAGAGTTTGGGTCAGCCGGATTAATGGTTGTTGCTTCTTACTTTATTATTGATGCTTTTATTCCTGAGTCATATGTTTTTAAAGGTGTAGAATACACTTCTATAGGCGTATTTTGGGCAACAATTGCTGGATTGGTAGCTGGGTTGCTAGTAGGTAAGGTAACCGAGTATTATACAGGAACAGGAACAAAGCCCGTAAATGCAATTGTTAGACAATCGGAAACGGGTGCTGCTACCAACATTATAGCAGGGCTAGGAACTGGAATGATGTCTACTATGATTCCCATTCTTTTAATAGCATGTGCTATTTTAGTGTCACATCATTTTGCAGGTTTGTACGGTATAGCCATTGCAGCTGTGGGAATGTTAGCGAATACTGGCATTCAGTTGGCGGTTGATGCATATGGCCCTATATCCGATAATGCTGGTGGTATAGCAGAAATGGCTGAGTTGCCAAGTGAGGTGCGCGAACGTACCGATAAATTGGATGCTGTAGGTAATACTACGGCTGCCATTGGAAAAGGTTTTGCCATTGCTTCGGCTGCTTTAACCGCTTTGGCTTTGTTTGCAGCATTTATGGAAACAGCAAATGTTACGGCTATTGATGTGTCTCGACCAGATATTATGGCTGGTTTGTTGGTAGGAGGTATGTTGCCCTTTGTATTTTCGGCTTTGTCGATGAATGCGGTGGGGCGTGCTGCAATGGCTATGATTGAAGAAGTGCGTCGTCAATTTAATGATATACCTCAGTTAAAAGCAGCTTTAGGGATTATGAGAAAGTATGATTCCGATATGAGTAAGGCTTCAAAAGAAGATCGCGCCATATTTGATGCTGCCGATGGTTATGCTGAATACGAAAAATGTGTAGCTATTTCTACGCAAGCTTCGATAAAAGAAATGGTATTACCAGGTTTATTAGCTATTGCTGTTCCTGTAGCAGTGGGCTTTATTGGAGGTGCCGAAATGTTAGGAGGCCTTTTAGCTGGTGTTACTACCTGTGGTGTGTTAATGGCTATTTTCCAGTCGAATGCTGGCGGTGCATGGGATAATGCAAAGAAAACTATTGAAGAGCAGGGCAGAAAAGGTACCGATGCACATAAAGCGGCTGTTGTGGGCGATACTGTAGGAGATCCTTTTAAGGATACATCGGGACCGTCATTGAATATTTTGTTAAAGTTGATGTCGGTAGTGGCCTTGGTAATTGCTCCTAGTATTGCTTTGTCTCCAGATGCTATAACAGCTTATGTAACTAATAGCAATGATGTAGCTACTGAAATTGTTGAGGTTTCAAATGAAACTACGACTGATGTAAATATAAACACCAGTACAGAAACGGTTGTTTACAGGTCGTTAGAAGCGAAAGTACAAGAGGGTGATGCTTTAAAGGTTTCTGAAGCTGCTCACGTTCAAGTAGCAGAAACAGGATTAGTAAGGTAAATAGCCGCTATCTAAATAAAACAAAGAGGTCGTCTATAAAGTAATTTATAGACGATTTTCTTTTTTATAAATGTATCGATATTTAGGGTTATCTGGTTTTTTAGTTAAAAAGTTCTAAAGTGTTAAAGTAAAATGAAGGTTAGCTTTCAGTGAGACTTTTTTAAGGGATGTGCCATAGCAACAAATCCTATCCCTATGGGATGAAAAAAAAAAAAAGCTGCCTTTTTAGACAGCTCCTTCGTTTTATTGGATAGTGTTCTACCCCTTTTTAGGGATGTCCCTGTTCATTTCTGTTATGTCTGTTCCTATAACTTCTACCCCTAGCAAGTGCCTGCTAAAGTAGTCGGCTTTTAACCAAAAGAAATATTCTGTCATGTCCCCAAAGCCATGACGCTGTCCAGGCATGAGCATAAAATCAAAACGTTTGTTGGCTTTAATTAAGGCATCAGCCATTCTAATGGTCGAACCGGGATGTACGTTATTATCTATATCGCCTGTTACAAGCATGAGTTTGCCTTTTAGGTTTTTGGCTAACGATTGGTTTTTATCAATATTATATTTATAAGAGATTTTACCATCAGTATCTTTTTCTTCTTTTATGCCGTGATGGGTCTCACTCCACCAACTATTATAAATGGTATTGTCGTGGTTACCTGCCGAAGATACAGCTACTTTAAAGAAATCTGGGTAAACCAGCATGGCAGCGGTAGACATAAATCCGCCTCCAGAGTGGCCAAAAATACCGACTTTATCAATATCAATAAAGTTGTATTTATCTGCTAATTGTTCGGCTACATACTTTTTATCGGCAAGGCCATAATCCCTTAAATTGCCATAACCATAAGTGTGGTACCATTTAGATCTGTCTGGGTGTCCGCCTCTGTTTCCTAAGGTAACTACAATAAAACCAACTTGAGCCATTCTATCTGTTCTGTTCATACTTACAGAGAACGATTTGCTAACAGCTTCTGTTTGTGGTCCTGGGTATACATATTCTATTAAAGGGTAGCTTTTGGTTTCGTCAAAATCGAAAGGTTTGTACATTACCCCATAAATATCGGTAATGCCATCATCGGCTTTCATTTTAAACGGTTCGGGGAATTTATAACCAGTAGCCATGAGCTGTGAAAGGTCTGCTGTTTCCAAATTTAAAACAACCTGTCCGTTGCTATCTCTTAATTCTGACTTGGGAATCGTGTTTACGCGAGAATAATTGCTAACAAAAAAGTTGTTGGAGTCGGACACACTAACGCTAGTATTGTAATCTCCATTATTTAAGCTTTTAATAAATCCAGACCCATTTAAATTGATCTTGTACAAATGCGCATAGTAAGGGTCTATGCTTTTGTTAACACCATTGGCAGTAAAGTAAAGTGTTCGTGTTTTTTCATCGATACCCTCGAAACTATCCACATGAAACTCGCCGTTTGTAATCTGTTTTTTTAAGTTTCCGTTGGCATCGTATAAGTAAAAGTGTGCCCAACCATCGCGTTCTGACCAATGTAATATTTCGGTTTCATTATTAAATAAAACGATGTCCCTTTTCTCTATGTAGGTGTTAAAGTGTTCGTTGATAAGTGTTTTTACTTCGCCAGAGCTGATATCTGCTACATGAATGTCTAATTTTTTTCGATCACGGCTAACGGTATTGAAGTAAATCTTATCTTTTTTAGATAGTAGCAATCTTGGTTTGTGTTTGCTTGTGTTCGATTTTTTATATCGATGTGCATAAACCGATATGCTTTGTTGAACAGTTGTGTCTATTTTAACTGTTGTAACCTCTTTTGAAGGCATGTCAAAAACCAAAAGATCGGTTTTATAAAACTCCTGTTCTCCGGCCATATGGTATTTATAGGTTTCTAAAGAAGGGCGGCTGGAGGTAACGGAATTAATTACCCATAGGTCTTTAATATGTCTGGAGTCTGATTTTTGAAACACAAATTTTTTAGAATCGTGCGACCAAAATCCATAAATAGATTCTCTTTTGTCTTCATCTTTTTTTTCTTCTTTATCGCTAAAGGTTCTATGGTTGCCGCCGTAACCAAAATGTTTAACACCATCGGTTGTCCATTGGTGTTCTACAATGGTTGTGTCTTTAGAATCCTTTACGGCTTTTAAAAAATTAGCTTTATCCATCCAGAATAGGTTGTAGTTTTTAGAGAATAATACGATACTACTGTCTGGTGCAACGTTAGCCCATTTTTCCCATTCTTTTTTTGGTTCTTTTTTGTTATCTAAAACGGTTAGGGAATTCCCTCCTAATTTGTATTCAAAGTGGTATTCCTTTTTTTCCATTTTAGGTTTTTCCTTTTTTTCTTTTTTTGTTGAAGTGGAGTCTTTTTGAGTGTTTTCTTCTTGCTCTTTAATGACTTCTACTTCTTCAGTAGATGTAACCCTAAAACGAATGGCAGTTTCGTTATTTACAAATTCAAAATTAAAACGGGGTAAATGTTTAGCGGTATAAGGATCTTTGGTTATCTCGGTTAACCATTTGGCCATTTTAGCGTTATCGAATAATTTTGATTTGGTTTTTTTATCGGCGTCTACTAAGTAATAATTAGAGCCTTCGGTAGTTTTGTATTGGTACCAAAAACGGTTGCCGTTTTTCAACCAATGGGGACTAACCGTAGTGGAGTGCACTAATTTTGCCAGGTTTTTTGGAGAAAACTTTGAGGCTAATCTATAATTAGGTAATGGTGTTTGTTGTTTTTCTTCTTGAGAAAATAATACATTGCAGCTTATAAATAAGGCAGCAATAAGAGTAGTTTGTTTCATGACTTTAATATAGAGATATCAGGTCACGAAAATAATAATTATCTTATGGGAGGTTTATAATTAAATGTTAAAGTAAATGCTTTAAGTTAGTTGAAAATAAAAGTTATTAAAACAAACCATTAATTTCGGCATCAACAGTATTGATAACGTTACCTAAATCTTCCGGATTGTCTACAAAATTCAACTTATCGACATCTACTATTAATAATTTTCCTTTAGAGTATCCATGTATCCAGGCTTCGTAACGTTCGTTTAATCGGCTTAGGTAATCAATGCTAATAGAGTTTTCGTATTCACGTCCTCGTTTGTGTATTTGAGATACTAAGTTGGGGATCGAACTCCTTAAGTATATTAATATGTCGGGGCCTTGAATTAAGGATTCCATTAAATCGAAAAGCGATTTGTAGTTTTCGTAATCACGATTGGTCATTAGCCCCATTGCATGTAGGTTAGGGGCAAAAATGTGTGCATCTTCGTAAATGGTTCGGTCTTGAATAATGTCTTTTCCACTTTTGCGAATTTGTAATATTTGTCTAAAACGGCTATTTAAAAAGTAGACCTGTAGGTTAAAACTCCAGCGCTCCATTTGATTGTAAAAATCGTCCAGATAAGGATTGTCTACCACATCTTCAAGTTGTGACTCCCAACCATAGTGTTTAGAAAGTAATTTTGTAAGCGTTGTTTTTCCAGAACCGATATTTCCTGCAATCGCAATATGCATAGTGTTAGTTAATTAATATTTGGTATTCACTTAGGGTTTTGTCATTGTAAATATACAAGGTTTCATTCGTTACAAAAAACTGTTTTATTAATAAATTAGGAGTTGCAATGGGGTGGAATGCTTCTGTATTTTTCTTTAAAAAATAGAGTACGTTGTCTTTTTTTAAAACAAGGTTGCCATTCGTTTCGACCATTGAAGTAAAACCGTTGTTTTCAATTTTTCGAATAAGGCTGCCAAAATAATTGTATATATATAAATGGGTATTGGTAAGTAACCAGCAATAATTATAATTGCTTTTTAAATCCATAACAGTACTTGCTATAGGTAGGGTTTTAGTGCGTGTGGTGTTGGCTTTATAATCGTACAGTTCTAGTTGTTGGGTGTCTTGATTAAATACCCAAAGTGTATTGTCATGTCCGGTAGAAACATGCGAAATACTTTTGTAAGGTGTCAGGTTGTTAAAATCTATCTTAAATATTTCCGCCAGGCGGTTGTCTAGAATTACAACCGTATTAAAATCTCTGTAAAATATATTTATTTTTAAGGGATTATATGTGTTTGCCGAGGTAATATCTCCCAATTGAACATTGCTATAAGTAATTGTTTTATCGGGATCTTTTTTTTCTAGAACAGAGGCGTTTAAAAAGTAAAACGTTTTAAAATTATCTATGCTTACAAGGGATTCTGTTTGTAAAGACGTTTTTTTTATAAACTTAGTTTCAATGGGTTGCTGGGCACTTAAGGCAAGTGTTAGCATTAAAAATAAATAATTAATGTATTTCATGTGACTTGAAAAATACAAAAATCAAATTATATTTGGAATGTTTGGAGTATGACAAAAACAAATTTAGTCTTCATAAAGGAATTGATGAAACTTAATAGGTCTGGAATTCCCAAAAAGTAAAATCGCTCTATATTGAAAGGGAAATGTTTAGTTTGTTTCGGAAATATTTTAACATTCCCTAATTAAACCAATTAAAGGCGTTAATGTCTAAGTAAGAGTAAAAAACTGTAGTTTTAAAACCAAAAACTTTTTCTATGTACCTTAAACGAATAAGATCACTAATTGTATATGCTCTATTTTTAACAAGTTACCTGTCTTTTGCCCAAAAAGATTTTCAAGGAAAAGCATATTACGAAACCAAAGTTACTTTAGATATGGATAATTTTGGAGGAGGTAACTTGTCTGAAGAACGTAAAAAGCAGATTGCAGATAGAATGCGGAGCAGGTTGGAGAAAACCTATGTTCTTACTTTTAATCAGTTCGAGTCTTTGTATAAAGAAGAAGAGCGCGAGGGTTCCAATTCACCAGGATGGGGGCGTTTTGGTATGTCTGGGAATATGGCACAAGGACCTCAGTACAAAAATATTAAAGCATCTAAATTGCTACAGGAAAGCGATCTTTTTGGTAAGCAGTTTTTAATAGATGATGCATTGCCCGAGTTTGAATGGAAGTTGGAATCAGAAACCAAAACGATAGGAGAGTATCTTTGCTTCAAGGCAACCACCGTAAAAAAAGTACCAGAAGGCATGTTTGGTTTCGGAAGAAGAAGCAGGGAAGGAGATCGTCCCCAAGAGAATGAAGATCGGGAAAGAGAAATAACTGTTACGGCTTGGTATACGCTGCAGGTGCCATTACGTCAAGGTCCTGGGGATTATTGGGGGCTGCCAGGTTTAATTTTGGAAATAAATGAAGGAAGAAATGCCATCTACTGTTCAAAACTAGTATTGAATACCAATGAAATATCGGACATTGAAAAACCTTCGAAAGGTAAAAAAGTAAACAAGCAGGAATACGATGCTATTTTAAAAAAGAAAATGACAGAAATGCGTGAAATGTACAGGCGTGATGGAGGAAGAGACAGAAGACGATAACTTATTAAGGATGATATGGTATTATGGGAAAGTAAAGGATGTTGCTCAACAATTTTATAATCGTAATAATTTTTGTTTTGTAGAAATTAAGAGTGATCGTAATTTTTGTTGATTTTTATTTTGTACAGTTCAATAACAATGATATATTTGCGCTCGGTTTTGGGGAGATACTCAAGCGGCCAACGAGGGCAGACTGTAAATCTGCTGACTATGTCTTCGCAGGTTCGAATCCTGCTCTCCCCACAAGAAACAAAAAAGCAAGCCTAAAGAGCTTGCTTTTTACTTTTAAGATAATGCTCTTCTTGATTGTAGTCCAACATAAGGCGTGTTTTCCATACATTAAATTTTTGTTTCGATTTCTTAACAGTACTTTACTTATTTATTGTTCGCGTTAATTTATATCTTTAGGTTTCTTTTGTGTAAAGAAAATCTGAGAAGACTTTATTATTAAATAATAATTTATGATTGTAAGTGATATAAGGAACAAGTATAAGGATATTTTTAAGTCGTACGATAATCCTTCGTTAGAAGAACACATTCAAAAAATTATTGAGTTGGACGTGTATTTGCCATATAGTTCTACTTTTTTCTGTATCACCAATACGCAAGATCTTAGCTTTGAATATGTGAGTAAGAATATGAATGCCTGTTTAGGGTTAGATAAGGATATACTACTTACTAGGGGGATGCGCTACTTTTGGAGTCGTATGCACCCTGATGATGTTGAACAATGGTTACAAGCTCTAAATGAGTTGATGGTATTTACTTTAAAACATATCGCAGTTAAAGAAAGAAATGCGATGAGTTATACTTGGAACTACCGAATAAAAAATACAGGGGAGGAGTATGTTAATATAATACAAAATACAACGCCATTGGAGTTTGATGCTAGTGGAAAACCTATAATAGGATTAGCCCATTATACTGTGCTGGATCCTAAGATAAAGTTGCAAGTTTGTGCCTCTGCCAAAAAGTTGAATGATAAGAACGAATACGAGACCGTTTATTTCAATAACTTTTCTCAAAAACTATTGTCCGAAGGAATAAGTAACCGTGAAAGGGATATTATAAGGCTATTGGTTTTAAATTATTCAAGTAAGGCCATTGCCGAAAAGCTTAATATTAGTTCAAATACAGTTGACACCCATCGTAGAAACATTCTTAAAAAGTTGAACATTTCCTCTACAGGAGAACTTATAGGTTTGCTTAAAATGAATAACCTTATAATATAGGTTTACAAAGAGAATACAGATCTTTATTGTAACTATTGTAAAGCATAATGCCTTCTTTTGGTGAGAATAACCTAAAAATACTCAAATTGAGTATTGTACTTCACGTTTAAGAATTAGAAATTTACTGAGCTATTAATTAATTCTTAAGGGAGAATTTGTTACGAAGGGAGCGCCTTAATAGTTGTTGTTAAATTACTATTATAAATGGTGCTTCTTTTTTGTAATGATAAGCCTTGTTTAAGACAGGGGCAGTAATTTGTACATCTACTTGATAAAGATAAGTCTCCATTGAGGAGACTTACTTTTTGGTTATCTATGCTTATTTGAAATACATAATAACCGGGTGACTAACTAAAATAATTGCTTTGTTACCAAAACTCAATCTCTATATTGTTATTGCCTTGTGCCTTTAGGCTTACATTACTGGGGATCTCTTGACAGAGTTTCGCTAATTGAATGATTTGGTGCTTCACCAATGGTTCGTTAACTTGTGTAACGAGACCATTTTCAAAACCGAGAAGGTGAGCAGGTGTTTCTTTTTGAATTTCGGTTTTAAAGATGTCTTTAAAACCTTCTTCAATCTTTTTGTGATACTTCTTTTTAATTGCCATTTTGTTAATATTAAGTAGGTTATGTTTAAATTTTCGAAGAGTAAGAAAGAGGTGTTTATAAGAGATCATTTGGTACTAATGAACTAACTATTCTTTACGCAAATTATCTTTTAAGCGATTTGAAACCGTTTTGTATTCATTTGCTATTTCTACAATAGCATTAAATACCAAAATATTTTTACTAATACCCCCTTTTATGTTTCTAACAGATTGCGAGTCGGTATATATACCTTGTCTTTTAAGTTTTTGAATAACAAGAGAAGTATATTCTTTTGGAAGATGATTTGTAAGTAAATCGCTTAAAGTATCTCGCTCTTTTTGAGAGCGAACATCATATAATGCATATAATTTGTTTAAATTTGTCATTATTTGTATAATTTTATGTGCTGTATTGAATGAAATTACATACAAATATATGTAAATAATTAAATAAAACGAAAATAATTTAATCATTTTTATAATTTATAATTGTTCCAAATATGCAATTCGACGAAAAACTGAAACAATTAATTAAAAGTAAGTACGATAGGCTGGGCGATTTGGCCGAAAAGTTTGAGATGAACTATAGTCAGCTTTCGCAATATGTAAATGGTAAAAAGGTGTCTATCGAATTTTTAAACAAAATCATTCAGGAATTTCCAGAGGTAGACCTTAATTGGTTGTTAAGGGACGATGCAGATATGGCCGATGGGGTAAAAGAGCATTCAGAAGCCTACAAGGTTATATTAACTAACGAACAGATCGTCAATAGAATTGAAATGCTACTAAAGGATTTGAAAAATCAGATGTAAGCTTCAGAGTGTGCTACTTGGTGTTTTCATGTTTAAGCCTCATTAAAAAGATCTACAATTCGTTCCAAAGCCATACCTCTTGAACCTTTAATCAAAAAGATTGTATCATTAATTTGAGAGCTGTTAAAGTACTTCTTAAAATCTGTAAATGAATTGAATTTCATAGCTTTTTTCGAATCAATTCTAGAACGATTAAAGTTTTCTCCAATAAAAATAAGTCTGTCTATATTTAAGGAAGTTGCCAAATCCACAAGGCTTTGGTGCTCTGTAGCAGCATCATTGCCAAGTTCGAACATGTCTCCCAAAATGGCCATTTTGTTTCCAGATAGCTTTTCCAAATTAAGAAGAGCCGCTCGCATACTGGTAGGATTGGCATTATAAGCGTCAAGAATTACCTGGTTGTTCCCCTTGTGTATAATTTGTGACCGATTGTCGGTTGGTGTATAATTCTCTATGGCCATTTTAATGGCTTTGTCGTTTACCTTAAAATAATTGCCAATAGTTATGGCGGCAGCGATATTATTAAAATTGTAATTACCTATAAGTTGGCTGCAAATTTCCAGATCGTTATATGAGCACTTAACATATGGATGGGCATCTACAAAATCGATCTTGACATTAGCGAATGAGGATATGCTCCCAAATGAAAAGACCTTAGCTTGGGTAGTTCTTTCAACTTGAATGGGATCATTGGTATTAATAAATACGGTATTGTTGTTTTTAGTCAAGTAATCATACATTTCACTTTTTCCTAAAATAACACCTTCAACACTTCCAAAACCTTCTAAGTGGGCTTTCCCAAAATTGGTAATATATCCGTAATTCGGTTTGGCTATGTCGCATAAAAAAGCAATTTCCTTTAAGTGGTTTGCACCCATTTCTACAATACCTATTTCTGTGTTTTTGTTCATTGCTAAGAGCGTTAGCGGAACACCTATATGGTTGTTTAAATTGCCAAGAGTAGCGGTGGTACTGTATTTCTGTGATAACACTGCATTAATCAATTCTTTGGTAGTGGTTTTTCCATTACTTCCAGTAAGTGCTACAATAGGAATATTTAAATACGTTCTGTGAAAAGTGGCTAAGGCCTGTAACGTTTCCAGAACATTATTAACTAAGATCGTTTGGGGTGAGGTGTTGAATTTCTCGTCGTCTATAATGGCGTAAGCAGCACCTTTTTTCAGAGCAGAATCGGCATAGGCGTTGCCATCAAAATTAGGGCCTTTAAGGGCAAAAAACATTGAATTGTTATCAATGGTTCTTGTATCTGTACATGCCGAATGGCATTGTAGAAAGAGGCGGTGTATCGAATCTATTTTCAAGTCTAAATAATCTAAATATTTGAGAAATAAAAGTATTAAAAAAGTCCCAACTGGCGTTAGGACTTTTTTAATATTATAATAAAGCTATTATTACTTAGTTTTTGGTTTTGTGTTTTCTTTTGGTTTTGGAGCCTACTCTGGACATAGCACATCTAAAGCCAATATAATCTGTAGCCATATCCTCTGGGTAATAACGTCTTTGCGCTGGATCCAACCAGTACTCTCTATCTTTCCAAGAACCTCCTTTGTATACTCTTACTTTATCGTTAATTAAAGAAGTTCTTGTATTGCTTTTGTCGTATTCTCTAATTAAGTTTCCTAAAGAATCTCTTTCAACACGATGTTGTGGAGAGTTGTACATTTTTCTTGTTTCGGTATCAGCATTACTTTCTTCTTCCTCGTTAAAATTTTCAAAAAATCTTGAAGATTTTTTATCCCCATCCCTAAAGTTAATTTCGTTGCTTCTGTCAAAATTGGTTCTTAAATATGTCTCGTTCTCGTCAACAGGAACCTGTAAGATTTCTCCAGGTAAATTTCTAGCTACTAACTTTCCGGTCGATAAGGTGTCGTAAATAATATCTTCGGTAGTAACGACTTTTATAGTGCCATCTTCAGTAATGGCATTTTTGGTGTAAATGTTACCACGGTAGTAGTTAAAATCGTTAAATTCGTCATCCACTATAGGTCTGTATACATCAGCTACCCACTCGGCTACATTACCAGCCATATCGTATAGACCATAATCGTTAGGATCGTACGATTTCACTTCATTGGTGATATCGGCACCATCATCGGACCATCCGGCAATTCCGCCATAGTCACCTTTTCCTTGTTTGAAGTTAGCTAATTGATCTCCGCGAACCCTTCTTTTTCCGGCACGTGTGTATTTACCGTCCCAAGGGTATTTTTTACGTCCGCGATATACGTTATAGCTCCTTATTTCGCTTAGTCCTAAGGCCGCATATTCCCATTCTGCTTCAGTTGGGAGTCTGTACTTTAATGGAATAACTCCAGATTCTCTTTTAGCATAAATATTAACAGGATTCCCATCGGCATCTACCTGGGCATTTCTGTTTCTACCGCTCTCTGGATTAATAACCTCTTCATTGCCTCCATAAGTTAATGTAGGCGCGTTTAAATAAGTATCGATATTAAATGTAGCGTCGGCAGATACATCGGTAAGGTGAGAACCTCTTTTAGTATAACCCGATCTTTGCAGTGCCATTTCACCAACACGGTCAGATCGCCAGTTGGCAAACTCTACAGCTTGTATCCAGCTTACACCAACAACAGGATATTCTGCATAGCCTGGGTGACGTAAATAGTTTTCGGTCATAATCTCATTAAAACCTAAACGATTTCTCCAAACTAAAGTATCTGGAAGTGCACCGTTGTAAATTGCTCTGAAATTTTCATCAGTTGGAGGGTAAACACGCTTAATCCAATCTAAATACTCAAGGTACATAACATTTGTAACTTCAGTTTCGTCCATATAGAAAGACTGTACGTGTTGTTGATTTGGGGTGTTGTTCCAATCGTGCATTACATCGTCATTAACACGACCCATAGTAAAAGTTCCACCTTCTATAAAGACAAGTCCTGGGGCAGTTTCCTGTTCCTTGAAGCTTGTGTTGTATTGAAAGCCACCTTCTCTGTCATTTATTTGCCATCCTGTAGCTCTTGAACTGTTTTTAGAGCTCGTTGATTTTTTACAGCTTAAAGCCGCTAAAAACAGCGTTAGGACCAACAGCGTCTTGATTGTTAATACTTTTTTCATATCCATACGTTTAAGTAAGCTAAATATTTTTGGTGTTGCAATATAAGAATTAAACCCAAGATAGCAAGCGAAATTTTGCATTTTGGCTAAAAAAATGTGTATTTCATCCTGTTTTTGTAGCATTACGTCGATGATTTTATCGATTTTTAAGATGATTTTGTGTTGTATAAACGTACTTTTTCCTAAATTATTATTGTATTTTTGATACAGATTTTAAAAATGTTGCTTTTTGTTTATACAAATATGGCCTCAGACACGTTATTTAACTAATGAAGCAAAAAATACCACTTTTACTTTTTATTATTTCCTTTACGTTATTTTCTCAGCAAAAACGGTTCGATATTGCTTGGGATGGTGTTAGGGTAATTTCTGCAGGAACCTACAAGCTTAAAGTCCCCTCTTTTAATAGCAAAAATTTTAGCTATAATTTTAAGGAAGGCTTGCAGTTTATTTCACAATGGGAAATATCACGAAATCTAGATGAACGTTCGGTAGCATTAAGTCGTGTTGTATACGAATATATTTCTGCACAGGAATTAAGGGATTTGGATTTGAGTAAGATTCCGAATAAGTTGAAATTTAGTTTAAAGAATTCCAATGCCAGAGATAAACTATATGCATTTTTAGAATTGTCGCCCATTATAAAAGATACAAATGGTGCCTATAAAAAAATAGTGTCCTTTCAAATAGACTATAAAGAAGGGAGTGGTTTTGGAGTTAGTACATTAAGTAAAGTGGGCAATACAAAAGCAATAACTAATTCTGTTTTGCGCTCGGGAACATGGTATCGGTTTTATGTCGATACAACAGGTGTTTTTAAATTATCCAGAAACTTTTTACAAGAATTGGGAGTAAACGTCAGTGGGGTCGATCCAAGAACTATAAAGTTGTATGGTAATGGTGGGCATATGATCCCTTACGCCAATTCAGAACCATATCCGTTGGATGTTGTCGAAAACGCTATAAAAGTTGTAGGAGAAAGCGATGGCGTATTTAATAACGACGATTATATTTTGTTTTATGCTCAAGGTCCGAAAGTGTTTAACGACGAAAGTAATACCCATATTAATTGTTATACAGATAAAACGTACTATTACATTAATGTAAGTTCGGGGTTTGGGAAGCGTATTCAGCCGCTTGTCCAGCCAGCTGGTGCGATCGATATGGAAATAACCACCTTCGAAGATTATAAGTTTCACGAGATCGACGAGCATAACATTGCTACTATGGGGAGGCGTTGGTTTGGAGATCGTTTCGATATAGACAATAATAAAATGTTTACGTTCGATTTTCCAGATTTAGTCCTTTCCGAACCAATACAGCTTAAGGTTTATGCTGCTTCTGCATCATCTACACAAAGTGCCATGCAAATTAATGTTAATGGCGCCCCAGTTGCGAACTTAACAGCCCCTGGTGCCAGCCAGCCTAATTTGGCACGAGACTTCCTGTTTATTGGTGATGTAACTGTTAATGCATCAAGAGTAGATGTGAATATTAGCTTTGATAACCTTGGTAACCCAAGTGGTTTAGGATATTTGGATTATGTGTCCATTCAGGCCAAACGATCATTAAAATTTTACGATAAGCAGTTTCAATTTAAGAATAGTGACGTAGCCTTAGCTTCGGGTATAGGACAATATACCATAAATAATACAACACGGCTATCAGAGGTGTGGGATGTAACAGATTTGTATAATGTAACCGGACTTGAAAATACAGAGGCTGTTTCTAATCTTACATTTACGGCTCCTCTAGGCATGTTAAGGGCCTATGTTGCTGTAACGCCCTTGGATTATTTTATCCCTAAAATAGATGACAGCAAGTCGGTTTTAAACCAAGATATAAAAGGGACGGTTTTTTTAAATGCCCAGGGCGAGTTCCAAGATGTAGACTATATTATAGTATCTCCTAATAACATGCTTAATGAGGCCGAGCGTTTGGCACAGATTAACAGGGAACAGTATGGTTTAAATGTTAAGGCCTTGGGATTGGATGAAATTTACAATGAGTTTAGTTCTGGAAACCAGGATATAGGAGCCATAAGGAACATGGTAAAATATGTGTACGATAATGCGAGTGTACCCGAAAAACGTATAAAATACCTGTGCTTGTTTGGAGACGGATCGTTTGATTATAAAGATAGGATTCAAAACAATACAAACATAGTGCCCTCTTGGTACGCTTATAATAGTTTCAATTTAACCAGTTCGTATGTATCCGACGACTTTTATGGTATGATGGATATTAACGAAGGGACTATGGCAACAAGTGATAAATTAGATATAGCAGTAGGTAGAATATTGGCAGATACCCCACAACGAGCAAAAGAAATGGTAGACAAAGTAGCATTGTATCATGCAAAAGAAGCTTTTGGTAGTTGGAGGAATAAATTTATAGTAGTTTCTGATGATGTAGACGAGGATTGGGAAGGTGTTTTGCAGAAAACGACAGATAGCATTGGTAATGTTGTTGCCAGGGAAAAACCATTTGTAAATGTTACAAAAATCCATTCCGATGCTTTTGAGCAAGAGTCTAGTGCCGGAGGCGAAACCTATCCGCAGGTTACAAAAGAATTTGTTGATGCAGTAGATAATGGCGCTTTGGTGCTGAATTATTTTGGTCATGGGGGCGAAGACGGTTTGGCTAGCGAGCGTATTTTGTTAAAACCCAATGTTCAGGAGTTTAGAAACTTATGCAAGCTTAATTGTTTTGTAACGGTAACCTGCGAGTATACCAAGTTCGATAATCCGTTTAGGCAAACAGCAGGTGAGTTTACCTATTGGAACAAGCAGGCAGGAGCTATTGGCCTTATTACCACAACCCGGCAAGTATTTGTTAATTTTGGAATTAGGTTCAATATTGTTTTAGAGGAGTATCTGTTTTCGTTTAGTAATAATGATACGTTTAATGATGACGAATACCCTACCATGGCCGAAGCTTTACGATTAACGAAAAACGATCCTCAAATCTCCAATTCCAGTCAAAAGCGCTTGGTGTTTTTTATTGGCGATCCAGCCATGAAATTAGCATTCCCCAAACCAAATATACGATTAACAAAAATCAATGATACTCCCATAACACAAGCTACAGACACCTTAAAAGCCTTAAGTTATGTGAAACTGGCGGGCGAAGTTACCGATGTTTCTGGAAATATATTGACAAACTATAATGGAGCGCTTTCCACAACTATTTACGACAAGCCCATAAGTAGGCAAACATTGGCAAATGATGGAACCCGTTTAAATGGAGAATTGGTAAAGATGGATTTTTCGACACTGGGAGAAATTATTTTTAGAGGACAAGCGTCAGTTACCAATGGTCAATTTGAATTCGATTTTGTTGTGCCTAAGGATATTGGGGTGCCTGTTGGATACGGTAAAGTGAGTTTTTATTCTAAAAATGAGACTTTGTTGCAAGATCAGTCTGGAGCAAGTATTAATACTGTACGGATAGGGGGGGTAAACGAAAATGCAGCAGAAGACAATATTGGGCCGGTAATTACCTTGTATATGAATGATGAAAATTTCGTATCTGGAGGTATTACCAGTGAGTCACCAACCTTATTGGCGAAATTGGAAGATGCTAACGGTATTAACACAGCAAGTGGTATAGGCCATGATATTGTAGCGATAATTGATGCCGATGAAACCAATCCCTTTGTGTTAAACAATTATTATCAAACAGAGTTGGACGATTACCAAAAAGGAGTGGTTAGCTACCCGTTTCGGGATTTAGAGCCTGGATTGCATACTTTAACCTTAAAAGCTTGGGATGTATATAATAATTCCTCAATTGCTGAAATTCAGTTTATTGTGCACGATAAAGACCAGGAGTTAGTTATAAACAATGTGCTTAATTATCCAAATCCTTTCGTTAGTTATACAGAATTTTGGTTTAACCACAATAGTTTAGACCCTTTAGACGTTTCTATACAGGTGTTCACGGTTTCGGGAAAACTGGTAAGAACCCTAACAGGGCAAACAAATTCGGGACTTAAAGCAACAAGTTCGCTTTCTAGGGATATTGTTTGGGACGGAAGGGATGATTTTGGAGATAAAATAGGCAAAGGCGTTTATATTTATAAACTTACAGTGTATTCTAGATTGTTGAACAAGAAAGTGGAAAAGATAGAAAAACTTGTAATTCTTTAAATTTTAAAAATGCTATTGTGCATATAATCGACAATTTTAGCAGGTTGAAGAAATAAAGAACAGGTTTTAAAATAAAAATTATATTTGTTAACTAAAATTGATTTATGAAGAATAAGATCCTACTGCTACTGGTATTTGCTTTTGTTGTGAAAGTTGAAGCACAAGAAACTGTCATTACATCAGGAGAAGATAAAAGAGTTGTTATAACAGGCATGCCTTTTGGATTGATAGCTCCAGATGCTAGAGGGGCAGGCTTGGGAGATATGGGGGTGGCGACATCGGTAGATGCCTTTTCACAGCATTGGAATCCCTCTAAATATGTGTTTTCTGAGACAAAATCGGGCTTTTCGATAAGTTATACGCCCTATTTGAAAAAATTGGTAAACGATATAGGTATTGGTTATTTGACTTATTTTAACCGTTTGGATGAGCGTAGTGCCTTTGCTGCCAGTTTAAAATATTTTGGATTAGGGGAGATAGAGTTTATTTTAAACGAATCAGACCAACCTAATATTCAAAAGCCTAATGAATTTGCACTAGATTTATCTTATGCCCTTAGATTGTCAGACCAATTTGCTATGTCTGTAGCTATGCGGTACTTACGATCCGATTTAAGACTTAATTATGACAATAGTGATGCAAGTGCGGCAAACACATTTGGAGTAGATATTTCTGGATATTATCAAGGACAAGAAGAAGTATATAACGACTTTAATGGACGTTGGCGTATGGGCTTTGCTATTCAAAATGTAGGGCCAAAGTTTAAGTACGATGATGGTGGTCAGGATAATTTTCAACCTACAAATTTAAGACTGGGTGGAGGATTCGATTTTATTTTTGATAATTACAATACAATAGCAGTAACCGCAGAAGTTGCTAAACTATTAGTGCCTACGCCTCCAATAATAGGTTTTGATGACTTAAATGGCGATGGAGTACAGGCTACAGATGGGAGCGAACCTGAATATATAATTAAAGGAAAATCGCAAGATGTAAACTTTTTGTCAGGTGTTTTTCAGTCGTTTGGAGATGCGCCAGATGGTTTTAGTGAAGAACTAAAAGAATTTACATGGGCTTTAGGAGCCGAGTATTTGTATCAAGATGCTTTTGCTTTTAGAGCAGGCTATTTTAATGAAGCAGAAGAAAAAGGAGCGAGAAAGTTTATCGCGCTAGGAGCAGGATTTAAGTACAACACTGTTAATGTAGATATGTCATATTTATTCTCAACCTCTAAAGTGCAGAGTCCACTAGAGGGAACTTTACGTTTCTCTTTAACCTTTAATATTGGAGCAGGAGAATACATGGAATTTTAAGGGAGGAATTTCAAAAACCTTTAAAATGGTAAATACACAAGAAAAGCTATTGCAAATGCAGTAGCTTTTTTTTGTGGAGAGAGAACCGAAAAGTGATTTGCCTTGTTGTCCTAATATAAGCAAAAGAGATATTTATCCTTCATTGTATTAAGAATGTTACTTTTTGAGCCTTTGTCTGTGTAACAGGTAACTTTATTAATGCATTTGAAAAAGAAGTTTACAGGTTTTGTTTGTAGGTATTTATATAAAATTCTTATTTTTTAGGGCTCGCTTTTTGAGAAACGGAAAAATGGACTTTCTATAACGTTATAGTTTGTAATGTTATAGCTTAGAAAGCTAATTTTTCTAATATTCAGTTTTTCATTAATATCTAAAGTATTACTTTTGTTGTTCGTTTATTTAATTAACGTTGAAAATGCAAAAAATTACAAAAGAGGTTTACCTTAAATGGTATGAAGACATGTTGTTCTGGAGAAAGTTTGAAGACAAACTTGCTGCAGTTTATATCCAACAAAAGGTTAGAGGATTTCTTCATTTATATAATGGTCAGGAAGCTGTATTAGCAGGAGCGCTGCACGCTATGGATTTGACCAAAGACAAAATGATTACGGCATATAGAAACCACGTACAGCCCATAGGGATGGGAGAAGATCCCAGACGTGTTATGGCGGAGTTGTATGGTAAAGCTACCGGAACGTCTCAAGGCCTTGGAGGGTCAATGCATATTTTTTCGAAAGAACATCGTTTTTATGGTGGTCATGGTATTGTTGGGGGACAAATTCCTTTAGGAGCAGGTATTGCCTTTGGTGATAAATACCATGGTAGTGATGCTGTAACCTTATGTTGCTTTGGTGACGGAGCCGCACGTCAAGGATCGTTGCATGAAACCTTTAATTTGGCCATGCTATGGAAGTTGCCTGTAGTCTTTGTTTGTGAGAACAACGGTTACGCAATGGGAACTTCTGTTGAGCGTACAGCAAATCATACCGAAGTTTGGAAATTAGGTAAAGGTTACGAAATGCCTTGTGGTCCTGTAGATGGGATGAACCCAATTAAAGTAGCCGAAGCTTTCGATGAAGCAATTCAACGTGCACGCCGTGGTGACGGACCAACATTCCTTGAGTTAAAAACATACCGCTATAGAGGGCATTCTATGAGTGACGCCCAGCATTATAGAACAAAAGAAGAAGTAGAAGAGTACAAGAAAATAGATCCAATTACACAAGTTAAGGATATTATCCTTGAAAAGAAATATGCTACCGAAGCAGAGATTAAAGTAATTGACAAGCGCGTAAAGGATAGAGTGGCAGAGTGTGAGAAATTTGCAGAAGAGTCGCCGTTCCCAGATAAGAGCGTAATGTACGATGTTGTTTACGAACAAGAAGATTATCCATTTATACAACATAAATTATAAGCTATGGCAGAGATTATTAATATGCCGCGTTTAAGCGACACCATGGAAGAAGGTACTGTTGCTGCTTGGTTGAAAAAGGTTGGAGACAAAGTTGAAGAGGGCGATATTTTAGCAGAAATTGAAACAGACAAAGCAACTATGGAGTTCGAGTCGTTTCATGAGGGCACATTACTTCACATTGGGGTACAAGAAGGAGAGACAACAAAAGTAGATGCACTTTTGGCTATTATAGGTGATGAGGGTGAGGATATTTCAGGTTTGTTAAGTGGATCTGGAGAAGTGGCTTCAGCACCTGAAGCATCAAAAGAAGAACAACAAGTAGAGAATACTCAAGCAGAGACTGCAGATGTAGATATACCAGAGGGTGTTGTAGTAGTTACTATGCCACGTTTAAGCGACACGATGGAAGAAGGTACTGTTGCTACTTGGCTTAAACAAGTTGGAGATACGGTTGAAGAAGGTGATATTCTTGCAGAAATTGAAACCGATAAAGCAACGATGGAGTTTGAATCGTTCCAATCTGGTACCTTGTTACATGTTGGGTTGCAAGAAGGAGAATCGGCTAAAGTAGATGCTTTGTTGGCTATTATTGGGCCAGCAGGAACAGATGTGTCTGCAGTAGCAAGCAATTTTAAAGTTGCTGGAGCATCAGCTAAAGCAGAAGAAGCTCCAAAAAAAGAAACAGCGCCTAAGACTGAGGCACCAGTTTCAAAACCAACAGTGACGGCTGAAGCGCCAAAGGCTGCTACACCTCAAGTAACAGCTTCAAACGGAAGGGTATTTGCTTCTCCTTTAGCTAAAAAAATAGCAACAGAAAAAGGGATCGATCTAAATCAAGTACAAGGCTCTGGAGAGCATGGACGTATTGTGAAACGCGATATAGAAAACTTTACGCCAGCTGCACAGTCGGCTGCAACTGTAGGTAAGTTTGTTCCGGCTGGTCAGGAAGATTTTGAAGATGTGCCTAATTCACAAATGCGTAAAGCAATTGCAAAGGCATTAACAAACTCTAAATTTACGGCGCCACATTATTACTTGAACGTAGAGTTCGATATGGAAAATGCCATTGCATTCCGTGCACAGTTCAACTCTATTCCAGATACTAAAATATCTTATAACGATATGGTTGTTAAGGCCTGTGCTTTGGCATTAAAACAGCACCCACAGGTAAACTCCCAGTGGTTTGCCGATAAAATGCGCTTGAATAACCATGTGCATATTGGGGTAGCTGTTGCTGTACCAGATGGTTTGGTTGTGCCTGTAGTAAGGTTTGCCAACGAACAATCCTTGCCACAAATAGGAGCAGCAGTTAAAGAACTTGCAGGAAAAGCAAGAAACAAGAAATTAACGCCAGCAGAGATGGAAGGTAGTACCTTTACTGTTTCCAATTTAGGAATGTTTGGCATCGATACCTTTACGTCTATAATAAATCAACCTAACTCAGCTATTCTTTCAGTTGGGAATATTGTTGAAAAACCAGTTGTAAAGAACGGTCAAATAGTTGTTGGACATACCATGAAATTATCACTGGCATGCGATCATAGAACCATAGATGGAGCTACAGGCGCACAATTCCTTCAAACATTAAAAGGATACATAGAAAACCCTGTAACTATGCTGGTATAAGGCATAGTTATCGGATTTACAATAAAGTTAAAAACCTGTTTCAATTGAAACAGGTTTTTTTTGTTTTCATTCAGAAGTTACCGGGTCTATAACAGTAGAAACTTCATTAATGGAGCTAATAGGAAAATTGCCCCGTTTAGCATGTTCTTCAATTAGCTCTTTGTTTGGTGATATGTATACACAGTAAATTTTATCACCGGTTACATAGCTGTGTACCCAGTTAATTTGTGGTCCGAGGTCTTCTAAAACCTTACAAGAGGTTTGCGAAATACCTTTAAGTTGTTCCTGAGTTAATTGTCCAGCTCCAGGTAACGTTCTTTCGATTACATACTTTGGCATAATATACATTGTTTTGTTAATCAAAAAGAATCCTTACGACGCTCAGCGTCGGGGTTTCCGTTTATTGCGTGTTATTCTAAAAGAATCTCTCGGCGAGGCACTTCGGGACTTTCTTTTGAATTTGTCCTTCCCATGAAAAACAGTTAAATGATAAAATTTCGTTTTTTAAACCTTTAGGTTAACAGTAAATTGGAAAAAGCGTCTTGTAATAATTGCTCTTAGTGTATTTGTTTAAAGAAATTGTTATCCAACTATTCATCATTTTTTTTTCTATAGCAGTAAATTTGTCTTTAAAGTAATGAATTTTAGTGTGTTGTGCAATAGTTGGGAGCGATTGATTAATAAACTCTCGTAAATGTTAAGTAGTAATTGGTAGTTTTTTATCTTTAAGCGTTAATATAATAGCAATCATAAAATGAACTATTACGATTTTGGATGGCAACCAAGATGTTTTATAGCGCATTGCATTTGACTTATGAAAAACAATAACATTTAAACGGATGAAGCATATTGTAGTACTATTTATTTTAATACTCATTTGTGGTTGCAAAGCAAGTGCAGGTAGAGATGGCGTCGATAATTCTAAAGTTGTAGCAGATTCAAATGTAAAAAGATTACTAACGTATTTAGCTTCAGATGAGCTAGAGGGCAGGGGAACAGGAACCGACGGCATTGAAAAGGCGGCTGTGTTTATAGAAAATGAGTTTAAAAAGTATAATGTAAAGCCTTACTTTAAAACGTATCGGGATAGTTTTAATTTAAATGGTCTTATAGGTTATAATATTATAGGATATATAGAAGGAGTCGATCCAAAACTAAAAGATGAATTTGTTGTTTTAGGAGCTCATTACGACCACATTGGGGTAATTGAGCCTATTGCGGGCGATAGTATTGCAAATGGCGCAAATGATGATGCCTCAGGAACAGTGGCCGTTTTAGAATGGGCCAGGTATTTTTCAAAGCATAAAAACAACAAACGAAGCCTATTGTTTACTCTGTATGCCGCAGAAGAAATGGGCTTAAAAGGTTCTGAGCACTTGGCCGGAAAGTTAAAGAAAGAAAACGTAGATTTGTACACCATGATAAACTTTGAAATGGTGGGTGTGCCCAGGGCAGTAGGGGAAACCTTGGCCTATGTAACAGGGTTCGAACTATCTAATATGGCTCAAAAACTCAATGATTATGCACAAGCAGATATTATTGGTTTTTTGTCGCAGGCCAAGCAGTATGAATTGTTTAAACGCTCAGATAATTATCCGTTTTACAAGGCGTTTAATATTCCGGCGCAAGCCATTTCAACCTTCGATTTTGCAAATTTTGACTATTACCACCATGTAGATGATGAGGTGGAACAAATGGATTTGGAGCATATGGCAAACTTTATAAACAAAATGGTTCCAGCTTTAGAAGGTATGATTAATGCAGAAACAAAAGAAATAACATTAAAGTGATGCAGAAAAATATAATAGTAACAGGGACAAGTCGAGGTATTGGATTTGAATTGGTAAAACTATTGGCAAATGCCGGTCATAGGGTTTTGGCATTGTCCAGAAACGATAAGCCTGTTTCAGAACTTAAGTTGGAAAATGTAACAACCTTCTCTTTTGACTTAAGTAAACAGGCCGGTTATACTAAAGTAACAGATTTTGTTAAGGATAATTGGCGGCAAGTGGATGTTTTGGTCAATAATGCGGGATTACTGATAAACAAACCTTTTTCGGAATTGAGCATGCAAGATTTTGAAGCGGTCTACAAAACCAATGTGTTTGGGGTGGCCGAGTTAACGCGTACGGTTATACCATTTATGGGAAAAGAGGGGCATGTGGTAACCATTAGTTCTATGGGGGGCGTGCAAGGAAGTATGAAGTTTCCGGGATTGGCAGCGTATAGCTCTAGTAAAGGAGCTGTTATTACTTTAACCGAATTGTTAGCCGAGGAATATAAGGAAACGGGGCCGCGTTTTAATGTTCTGGCATTGGGAGCCGTACAAACAGAAATGTTGCAAGAGGCCTTTCCTGGTTACCAGGCACCGACAACAGCTTTAGAAATGGCCGAGTATATTCAAAATTTTGCCCTTACAGGAGGCAAGTATTACAACGGAAAGCTTTTACAAGTATCTAATTCTACGCCTTAAACGAGGTGTTTTTTTAGTTTAACGGAAACGTTAAGCCCAAGGCAGCAGCACCGCTAAATTGTTCCATTGAGGCGTGGTAATAGTATGTGAATTCAAATTCAACATTATTACTGCGACCCAGTGCTAACCCCAAGGAAAAGGGAATGTGCATGAGCAGTCCCTTCTTTTGCTTGTTTATATTGGGTAAATAGGTTTTGAAAGAACCCAAGGAGGTGCCAATCCCTATTTCAATATAAGGTGCTACCCAGGGGATGGGCGCACATATGCGCGCTTTACCGCCAAGTAACAAGGCTTTAGAAGTTGCTTCGTATTCTGTTAAATCCCTATCGGTTAAATCTTTATCGGGAGATGTTGAAATAAACCCGGCATAAGGTCGTACTCCAAACCATTTGGTTAGGTTGATAACATATTCACCTTGTAGATAAAATCCAGAGCCTACAACATCGATGTCTTCATAGGGAGCGCTCATGCCATATCCTATAGAAGCATTAATAAATTTACCCTTTGAAATTTGGGCATTACCAATAATTGAAAGCGAAAAAGTTAAAAGTAAAGCAGCAAAAAGATTGCGAAATGTATAAGACATATCTCTATAGAATTTGGATGGCAATATCGTTAATTTTTGTATTAAAACAGAAAACAGATAATAAATAAAATGCTTTTTTTATTTTAGCCTTTATGAAGAATATTCTTTCGACTTTATTCATGTTAAGCATAAGCTTTTTGCAGGCACAAATAACCTTAACCCATAATGTTGGAACGACGCCTATAGGGACAGATATGTATTCCTGTGAGAGAGATGAGGGGTGGTCACGGGTTTTTCGATTGTCGGATTTCGACATTGCAGCAAATGAGCAATTTGTTATTAAGTCAGGACAGGTGGCCTTGAGTAAATCTAATAGTGGAGCCTTTTTGCAGTTTAATGTATACAGTATTGATGACAATTTTCCTGTTTTTTTTCATTCATTATATCCAAGAACGTTACTTGGATCTCGTGGAATTGGACAAGCACCTAATATTAGTGGTGCCCCGGAAATTGTACAAGTAGAATTTGAGGAACCTATAATTGTTCCAGCTGGGGTTGAGAGAATTTTAGTTTCCGTCAAAAAGATTGAAGATTTTTACAACCCGGAGTCGGCTCAGGTTTTTATAGCAGGGACAGAAGAAGATACGGGGGTCTCATGGTATGAAGGTTGTGAGGATAACTATAGTTTGACACCTACTACTGATTTAACTATCCCAGTGCCAGAGGCAAATTTTTATATCAATGTCACAGGGGAAGTGTTCAGCGTGAAAACTTCTGGTGCAACAACGAGGTTATCTCATAACGTTTGTGATGATATAATCGAAACAAATATACATTCCTGTACTTCATCATACATATATTGGGCAAGAGCATTTACATTAGAAGAATTTGGAATATCAGCAAATGAAGAGTATGTGGTTACTTCTGGTCAAGTAGGTATTAATAAAACGGGCTGGCTACCAGAAATTAGATTTAATATTTATAAAATAGACGACAATTTTCCCGCTTCTTTTTCCGAAACAGATTTGATAGGCAGTAGTCAATATCAGCAACTGTCACCTAATATAGACCGTACTTCCCAAATTATACAGGTTGACTTTGAAACGCCAATAGTAATTCCAGCAGATGTTGGGCGAATTTTGGTAGAAGTGCATAAGGGAATAGTATATGGAGATGGTGTTGCTTTTATTGCTGGTTCCGTTCATGATAACGGTGTGTCATGGCAAAGAGGGTGTACAAATGTTGCTGGAGGAACTACTTTTGATTATAATGAATATGTTTCTACAGCTGACTTTGGAAGACCCGATGCCAACTTTTATATAAACGTAACAGGAAACGTAAACCATGTTACCAATAACTTCGAGATGAACATTTCGAACATTTGTTCGGAGTTTTTAAAAGAGTTTAGTGTAGAACAAAAAGAAAATGTTGCTTCGGTAGTTTGGGATTTTGGGGATCCAAATTCAGGAGTAAACAATACATCTACAGATATGTCGCCCTTTCACGATTTTTCTGCAGACGGTACTTATACTATTACGGCTACTGTAACGGGCAATGATGCAAGTGTTGAGGTGTTAACAGAAACCATTGATGTTAAAGAGCCGCCTACAGCTTACGGGATTGATAATGTGTATGCCTGTGAAGATGTAGAGGGCACTGGTTTTTCATCGTCTTTTGATGTTTCCGGTATTTACGATCAGGTGTTGGGAGGTCAAACAGGTAAGATCGTAAAGTTTGTGGATGGAGCAGGTAATGAGTATAATGTATTGCCCAGCCCATTTGCAAATAGTATAAAAGACAGGGAGACTATTACGGTTAGGGTGAGTCATCAGGATAATCCTTGTTGTTATTCCGAAACCACTTTCGATTTAATTGTAAACCCAATGCCTGATCTAAATGATTTAGATGACCTGTATGAGTGCGACGATAATTATGATGGAGTAACTCAGTTTAATCTGTTAAAGGTGAAGCATGACATTTTGGGCGGGGCTACCAATTTACAAGTAGTATTTTTTTATGAAGATGGACAAAGTATATCGGATGCGAATCTGCAAGCTGTCGAAAATAAGAAGGTGGATATAGAAGAGTTAAAGGTTGTTGTTACCAATACCGATACAGGTTGCTCTGCAGAAAGCACTTTTAGCATAATAGTAGATTTTAAGCCCAGAGCTTTTGATCTGACCGATTTGTTAGGGTGTGATGATAATAACGATGGTATTTCGGAGTATTTTAATACTTCGAATATTGAGACCGAGGTAATGGGGAATCAATCGGGGATGGAAATAAGCTATTTTGATGCAAGTGGTGGTCCACTGCCCAGTCCGTTACCCAATCCGTTTAAAAATACAGAGCCCTTTCAGCAGGTAATAACCGTTCGTGTAAAAAGTCCGGTTACGGAATGTTATGCAGAAACAACCTTGGTTTTAAGAACATCCGACAGACCACAGATCTATACGCCCCAAGATATCTACGAATGCGATGAAGGCGAAGGTTTTGCTGGTTTTGATTTGAGTGGTGTTGAAAATACAATTACTGGTGGTCAAAGTGATATGAATGTTTTTTACTATGATGATGCGGGTAATGATATTACCAATGAGATTTCGGCTAATTACCAGAATACAGAACCTTGGGTACAAACCATACACGTAAAGGTAGAAAATGCTTTAAGCCCTTTGTGTGTTTCCGAAACGCGCTTTAATTTGATTGTTAATGCCTTGCCAGAGGTAAATCTGGCTAGCGATTATTTTTTGTGCAACCTCGAACCTTCGTTATATCTGTCGGTAGAAGATGGTTTTGGTGCTTATGCGTGGCAATTTCAAGATGGAAGCATTATTTCTAACAGTTTTGAGGCCACTTTGTTCGAAGCTGGACATTACAGTTTAACGGTTGGCAGAACTGAAAATGCATTGTATTGTGAAGATACGTTTCATTTTGAGTTGGTAAGATCGGTATTGCCTAAAATTACAGAAGTGACCTATCAAGAGCTTTCCGATAATAACTTCATAACGATTATTGCAAATGGTGATGGTGATTTTGAATATTCGATAGACGGAATTAATTATCAGGATTCTAATACTTTTGAAGACGTTTTGGGAGGTGTTTATACTGTGTATGTTAGAGATAAATTAGGCTGTGGTGACGATTCTCAGAATGTAACTCTAATTGATTATCCGAAGTTTTTTACACCTAATGGTGATGGGGTAAATGATTACTGGCAAGTGCGCGGTATTACAGACTATCCAGACGCAGAAATCTATATTTATGACAGGTATGGCAAGTTGTTAAAACAGTTAAGTCCCCAGGTTAAAGGCTGGGATGGTACTTATGGGGGCGAAAACATGGCTAATTCGGATTACTGGTTTGTTGTAAACTTACATGAAGGCCCTAATTTTACGGGGCATTTCTCGTTAAAACGCTGATTTGTAGATATCTAGTATTAACAGGGGAATGTTAATATTTTTTTGTTTTTTTATACTATAGGCTAATTGTAATAATTATCTTGCTCTTACTTAAAAACAAATGATATTTTGAAAACTATTAACCTTATAGTTTTCGCATGCTTTCTCTCACTTTTTGCGAAAATTCAAGCGCAATGTAATCAGGTTGAAACGGTTACAGTATGCGATATGACCATTGTTGATGGCGATGGTAATGGCTCTCCGGATGGGATTATTAATTTGTATGATGAATACAATGCATTAACAGGAGGAGCAATTTCTTTGGCAACGGGAACTTGGTTTGATCCGGGCTATAATTTTGCCCTAGACGAAACGACAGGCGATTTGCATTTATGGGATTTAACAGATGCATCCTTGTCCTTAAACGATTATCAGTTCCAGCTTATTGATGCCAATTCATCTTGTCCAGATGGTATTATTGCAACAGTCAATTTAATTTTGGGACCTTTTTCTGGTTTTGCCAGACCCGTTTTAAATATTGATGATGTTAACTTGGAGATTTGTGATACGGGCTCTACACCAACCGATGTTTGTGTTGTACTACCCGATGTTAATCTTTTTGAGACCTTGGAAGCAATACCAAGTCCGCATCTTAATGGGCAGTGGATATATAACGGCAGTAGCTCTAATTTTATTAGTTTGGTGGGATCGGAATTAAGAGTTACCATTCCATATAATCCTGGGCCGCCATTGGTCGATCAAGAAACTTTTGAGTTAACCTACCGTGTTTCAGGGATGCCTCCGTGTAATGCGAGTGTAGAGACTACAGTTAATGTGTCGGTAACCAGACAGGTGTTTTCTGGTTATGCGATTAATCAGCGTGTATGTGAATTGGATATTTTAAATGGGGGCTACGATACCGATTTAGATCTTACTAATGATGCCTTTTTGTTATATGAAGACGTAGAAGGTATTTGGATGGGCGATACTTACGGGCAAATCATGTCGCCAGTGGATTCCCAAATTAATATTAATGAAGTCTATCAGCAAATAGTAGCCAATAATCCCCGATTTGGTTGTGAAGAGATAAGTTTTAATTATTCTGTTGAGCAACGCTCTGGGGTTTGTGGCGATGCCCTGTCTACTATTAAGTTCAAGATATATGAATATTTAAGGCCTTTCAGTCAAGCTGGTACTTTAGAATTTTGTGAAGATGATCCAACTGCACCGGGTAATATAAACTTGTACGACCAATTGGAGTTTACAACAGAGAACGGTGTCTTGTATGATTATATGAGTAATGAATTTACTAACTGGACTTTTGTTTCAGGACCTTCTAACTTAGGATTGATATCGCAGGGAGCTCCTGGTTATACTTATTCGGGTAGAGTGGATTTAAACAATGCGGCTCCGGGAACCTATGTTTTTGAATATGAAGTGGATCCTTTGATTAATTGTCCCAATGAGGTTAATTTTCCGTTTGAAGTCCTGGATTATAATCACGATGTATGTAATCCGCTTCAGGTGAATACCGGGTTTTGTGATGCGGAGAGAACCCAGGTGGTTTTAACCGTTCATCCCAAAAATTATGCAGGGGAAGATACTTCGGACTTAACTTTTTGTGAAGACGACCCGATAATAGCTAGTCCTTTGGATTTATTTACGTTACTTGATACGAATGGCGTGGACGACCCTATTTATCAAGGAGCTATGGGAACCTGGACCGATAATGCTACGGGTAGTGTTATTGGAGATCCAACGGCTTTTACTTTACCAACGATTAATGATCAACACATATTCGATTTTACCTATACAACCACCACGGTTAATGGCTGTGAAGATACAGCTAATTTAAGGTTTACGGTATATGAAGCTTATCAGGCAGGTGTGGGAGCGACCATAGATGTTTGCAATACCAATGCTACTATCGATCTTTTTGATAGTTTAACGGGCAATCCTAATACTACAGGAACGTGGACAGGGCCTAATGGTTATACAACAACCGACCACCATGCTACGTTCGATCCGGCCACATCTGAAGCAGGAACTTATACTTACACTGTTCCCGATAATGTGTTGTGTACGGGAAATGAAACGACAGTAACGGTGGTGCTACATCAAAGTCCCGATGCAGGCAGTGATATGCAAGGTGCTGTATGCCGATCGGATTTACAAATAGATTTAACCAACTATTTGGATGCTACAGCCGATTCGGGTGGTTTTTTTGTTGATTTGGATGCTACCAACGTACTTTCGGGGAATCTGCTTGATGTGTCACAGTTGATAGCTGGTACTTATCGTTTTGAATACCAAATACAGGGGCATGCGTCTTGTAATTTAGCCACAGCTATAATTGCCATTACTGTCGAAGAGGTTGCTGTACCGATAACTTCTAATCAGACCTTCTGTACCAGTGATGGCGCTACGGTTGCAGACCTAGAGGCGTCGGGTGCCCAAGATTATAATTGGTATGCAACGCTTGATGCTTTGGAGACTTTATCTTTTGGGGAGGTATTGGTTGATGGGGAAGATTATTATGTGGCTGCTGTGGATAGTAATGGTTGTGAATCGCAACGCGTGTCAATGCTTGTAACCCTCTTGCCATTGGATCATGTGGATTGTGATGATTGTATTAAAGATGGTATTTCGGTTAATGGCGACAACCAAAATGATGTGTTCGATCTCTGTAATTTGCCTGTGGCATTTCCCAATTTTGAGATCAATATCTATAACCGCTATGGCAGTATCGTTTATAAGGGTAATAAGGGTACGGAATACTTTGATGGTGTGTCGAATGTCTCTTTAACACTGGGGAAAGCATTGCCCTCGGGTGTATATTTTTATGTATTTGATCCCAAGGACGGGAAGACAGCACCGTTTCAAGGAAATTTTTATTTAAGCAGATAAGAGATATAGCATGATAGTTAAAATTAGACTCATTATAGTATTCGTTATATGTGGCATGTCTGTATATGCACAGCAAACACCACAGTATACCCAGTATATGTACAATATGAACATGGTGAATCCAGGGTATATGCTTAACGAACCCGGACTTGTACAAATAGGGAGCTTGTACCGTACGCAGTGGACGGGCATTAAGGGGGCTCCAAAAACAGCCAATGTATTTGCCAACATTCCTTTAAACAATAAGATAGAATTAAGTGTAAACTATCTTAACGATTTTATTGGGGATCCTGTTAATTTAAGTGAAAACTTGTTTAATATAGATGCAGCCTACAAAATAAGTTTCAATAACGATTTAAATGTGGCATTTGGGTTAAAAACCGGTTTTCAGCATTTAAACTTTAGTGCTCTTGGAAGTAATGTGGGGAATGATCCTTTATTTGAAAACACAAGTAAGACTGTACTTAATATTGGTGCTGGGGTGTTTGTTTTTAAAGATCAGTATTATGTGGGGCTGTCATCTCCCAATTTAATTCCCGGTAACCTGGAAACTAACGACGATGTGTTCTATGCTAATAAACCGCATGTATTTTTAATAGGGGGGTATGTGTTTAATGTAGGGAGCGACCTTAAATTAAAGCCGTCTACAGTGCTTAAGTATGTAAGTGGTACGCCATTATCGTTTGATGTATCGGCTAATGCCTTATACCTGGATCGTTTTGAGTTGGGAGTGTCTTATAGGTATCAAGATGCGCTTTCGGGATTGGCAGGGATTAACATTTCTCCAAATCTAAAAATAGGCTATGCCTACGATTTTAACACGAGTAAACTTAAAAGCTACAATAATGGTAGCCATGAGTTTGTATTGCTTTATACGTTTGATGTATTGAGCTTAAGTAAAAAGTATTCATCTCCAAGATTTTATTAACATGATAAAGAACATAACATTTATTATACTGGCCTTGTTTGTTATGAAGGTGTCTTATGGACAAGGGAAAACGCGAGCCGATAGGTTTTTTGAAAAGGGAGATTATAGGAATGCGGCTAAGTATTACGAAGAAAGCATAGCTAAAGAACGTCATAAAAGTGATGTAGAGCGTATAGCTATTTGTTATTATAATACATTTCAATACAAGAAGGCAGCCCGTTATTTAAAACTGTTGGTAAACGGTAGGTTTGGTGAAAAAGACAAGGGCTATGATAATATATATAATTTTAAACTGTATCAAGTGTTATCTGCTTTAGGCGACTATGAAACGGGTTTGGATTATTTTAAACGTTATAAGGAAAATATGTCGGAAGTACTGGATAAAAATGATGCTATCGATATTATAGAAACGTTTAAATTAAAGACGCCTGATTATAAAGTTAAAAAGGTTCGGTTTAATTCTGAGGCATCCGATTTTGGAGCTGTAAAAGTGGGGGATAGTGTGTTTTTTACATCCGATAGGGATAACAAGCAGTTATTTGGAAAAACGTATAAGTGGACACACCAACCCTTCTTGGATATCTATGCGGTTAAGGTAGATGCCAAAATGGATACGGTAGGCGCTGTAAACGTTTTGCCTAAGCCTATCAATTCTAAACTGCACGAAGGGAATTTTTGTTTTAGTAAGGATGGTAATACCCTGTATGTTTCCAGAAGCAATTTTACTAATGGTAAGAAGGAGTTTAACGCGCAATCCAATAACAATATCCATTTGTATAAAACAACCAGAACTGGTGGTAAATGGGGGGCTTTGGAAAAGTTGCCGTTTAATGTAAATGGCTTTTCTTATCAGCATCCGGCTTTGAGTCCTGATGGGAAACGGCTTTATTTTTCATCTGATATGGAAGGTGGTTTTGGGAGTTTCGATCTGTATTATGTCAATATTAATGTGGATGGGACTTATGGTGATCCGGTTAATCTGGGGGCGACTATCAATACGCCAAATCGTGAGCATTTTCCTTTTGTATCGCAACAGGGGCATTTGTTTTTTGCGTCTAATGGCCATTTAGGTTTGGGGATGTTGGATAATTTTGTGTCCGAATGGGTTGGTAATGCGTTTTCTGTACCGATAAATCTGGGAGTGCCCGTAAATTCGCCCTACGACGATTTTAACCTAAATTATTACAGTGAGACGGAAGGCTTTTTTAGTTCTAATAGAAAACGGGCCAATGACGATATTTATAGTTTTACGCAAAATGGGGAAATCTTTTTAAGGGAGTATATTAACACTTTTGAGGTTCGGGATTTTGAAACCAAAGCTTACGTCCCAAATGCACAGGTAAGCTTTTTTGATAGAAAGGATAATGTTTTATATAGTAACACACTAGATTCTATAGCTGTTTTTAATATGAATTTGTTGGCAGGTAATTATCAGCTTAAAGCAAAGGCCGAGAATTATTTCCCGGGAAGTTTGCAGGTAGTTGTTGTAGAGGAGCAAGACCAAAAACATGTGCTGTACTTGAAGAAGGTACCACCGCCACCGCCAGTGGAAGTGGATCCTGTAGAGGCTATTATTGTGAAAAAGAAGATTGATAAGAAATTAGAAAAGGAAGATCCTAAGCGTTTTGAAATGTTAACGGACGTGGAGGGACCACCGATTGTTGAAAAAGAAGGTAAGTTATTCTTCGAGTTGGAGCCCATTTATTTTGATTTCGATATGTGGAGCATTCGAGCCGATTCCAAGAAAGTACTTGATGCATTGGCAGCTAAGTTAGAGCGTTATCCTAATATCCACTTAAAGATTAGCGCCCATACCGATAGTCGTGGTACGGTACGTTACAACCAGATCCTGTCTGAACGTCGCGCAGAAGCCACACGCAACTATCTGGCTTTGGAGGGGTATGTTAATGCCCGACGTATGAAGTTTCAAGGGTATGGGGAACTACAGCCCATTGTGCCATGTCCTATGTTAGACTGTACCGACGAGGAGCACCAGCTAAATCGTCGCAGTGAGTTTGAGATCATAGCGTATTAGGTTTAAAGTAGGCTTACCATGCCTTTAATATGAAGTAAAGGTGAAGGAGATATGAAGGAAAGGTGAAGGAAAGGTGAAGGAGTAGCTTTTTTTGACCCTCCCTAAAATAACGCTACAAGACAAGAGAATTGTTTAAATCAAGATAATATATTACATGTTTGTAGGGTTTTGTATATATTTGTGTTTTGCGAGTTATAATGAGGAACAAAAGTTCCTCTTATCCGGAAAAAAAAAGGGGATAAGTTGGATAATAGTTCCACATATAACGAGTTAGCACCAATTTGAACACAAATCTATGAGAAAACTATTTTTTGCAATTGGAATTTTAATTTCATTAAACTCTTGGAGTCAGACAACTGAAAAAATTTATTACAAAGATGTTGTTGACAACTGCATTGAGGATTTAAACAAACAAATAAACCAAGCTTGGAAAGACAAAGAAAATGATAAGGCCAGAGCGTTATTTGATTCACTTGTAAATAGCTGTATTAAAGGAAAATATTTATCAAATTACGATTTTAAAACAATAAAAGACAAAATTATCAGTACTAACAAAATTGATAAACCAATTGTTCTTTTGACTTCAGCAACTTGGTGTGGACCTTGTTGGGGAGAAATTCCGACACTTAATAAATTAGCAAAAAAATATGACGGAGAAATTGAATTTATTGTTCTTTTCTGGAACAAAGAAAAGGACTTAAAAAAAATGGCTTTTCAATATGACAAAAGAATTCATTTAATTCCATCTGAATCTGAACCAATTGACAAATCATCAATAATAATCAGCGGATTTAATCATAAACTTGATTATCCAGCAGCTTATCTAATAGACAAAGACAAAAAAATTCTTGACTTAACCAGAGGAGCTGCGTTCCCAACAAAAGATATGGACTGGGACAAAGTCAATGAAATCAATGAAAAGAAACTTACAGAATTTATAAAACCAATAACGGAATAAAAACTGGTGCTAATAACTAAGTGTTCGTGTGGTCGGTACGGCCAAACATGAACACCGTGTTGACTGAACCGGTTTTGGTC